>DATGIR010000474.1:0-5231 GCA_035295605.1 Fimbriimonadaceae bacterium
GGCAACCTCGGACGAGGCTGACCCCAGAAACCGTAGGCGCCGGCAACACCCGGCGCCTCCCATCCCCGATCCCTGCTCCCCGATCCCCACTCCACCACTCCATCACTCCATCCCCGCCCCTGAGGAAATTGCCGGGCCCGACCGACCCTTACTGATGGGCCGAGAAACGCCTCGGCCACGGACACTTTCGATGGGACTGCTGGATGCCATGTACTCGCCGACGCTCGACGCGATGCAATACGCGTTGAGCCTCGCCACCAAGCGCGAGACGATGCTTCACGCCAACCTCGCCAACGCCAATACCCCCGGCTACAAGCGCAAGGACCTCGATTTTAACGTCAGCCTCGATGAAGCGCTGGGCCGCGAGACGCCCTCGCACATCAAGGATATGAGCCAGCAGGTCCGGCAGGCAATATCCGACCAGACCAGCATCACCGGCGACGGCAACAACGTCGATATGGAGCGCGAGGTTCAGGGCATTGCTGAAACCCAGCTCCGCTTTTCCGCCCTCTCCCAGATGGCGGCCAGCTACTTCAGCGATCTCAAGAGCGCGATCCGGGAAGGAAAGTAACCGATGTCACTCAACGCCGCCTTACGCGTCTCCGCCTCCGGCTTGACCGCCGAGCGGTTCCGGATGGACACGATCTCCGGAAACATCGCCAACGCGAACACCTCCAGCATCAACGGCAAAGACCCGTATCGCCGCCGCACCGTCCTTCTAACAGGCGATGCGAACGGGGTTCAGGTTCAAGGCGTGGTGGTGGACGGCTCCGAGCTTCCGACCAAGATCGACTACGCCGATCCCAACCACGGCCCCGACGGACGGGTTCGGGTCAGCAATATCCAACCCGTGACGGAAATGGTCGACATGCTCAGCGCAAGCCGCGCGTACGAGGCCAACATCGCCGCCTTCAACAGCGCGAAAGAGATGATCAAAGACGCGCTGACAATCGGAAAAGTCTAAACCCTAACTCCCTAACTCCCTTACTCCCTTACTCCCTCACTCCAATGACTCCCATCTCCGGAATCACCAACCCAGCGGTCAGCGACCTCGCCTCCAAGACGGGCGCGGGCAAAGCGGCCGGTGGCGATGACGGCTTTGGAAAACAGCTGATGGACGTCCTCAAAGAGGTCAACGAGGCTCAGACGAAAGCGACGAGCCTCCAGACCGACGTGATGACGGGTCGGCACGACGTCGATTATCACGACTTGATGATCGCGATGGAGAAGGCAAGCGTTGCGATGCAGCTCACGATGGCGGTCCGGAACAAAGTTCTGGACGCCTATCAGCAGATCAGCACGATGCAGATTTGAGTTTGGGTTTGTAGATGGGATCTCTTGTAATACGACTTAGACAGTGGTGGGATACCGCCGACCGCGCGCAGCGCACCGTCATCGTTGGCGGCGGCGCATTCCTCGCGCTCATGGTGACGGTGACCCTCATGTTCGCGAGCCGGCCGCACATGGCGCCGGTCTTCATGGGCTTGAACGCAGTCGACCAGGGCTCGGTCGTCACCGAGCTTCAGAAGGACGGCCTGAACCCGGAGGTTAACGAGCGCGGCGACGTGATGGTCGCGAGCGACAAGGTTGCCGAGGCACGGATCAAACTCGCGTCCGCGGGCAAGCTCCCCTCGACCACCGCCTTCGGCGACGAGGCGCTCTCGAAGCTCGGGATCATGGATACGCCCGACGTCGAGAAGGAGCGGCTCAAGACCATCCTCGAGGGGCGGCTCGATGAGACGATCCAGTCGGTCGACGGGATCGCGAATGCCCAGGTCCACATCGTTTACGCCGACAAATCGAATTTCATACGAGAGCAGAAGCCGGCGACCGCTTCGGTGAGCATCACCGAACGGGCGGGAAGCTCCATCGGCGCACCCCAAGCCAAAGCCATCGCGACCCTCGTCGCCAACTCGACCCCCGACCTCAGCATCAACAACGTGTCCGTCGTCAACAACCGGATGGAGATGCTTTGGGACGGCCAAAGCAACGACAGCCCCACCGGCGCCGCCGGAACCAAGCTCGCGGCCGAAGCCGGCGAGGCCCGGCGCCAGGAGGCCCAACTTCAGGCCCTGCTCGACCCCGCCTTCGGGCCCCATGCGGTCATCGCAAAGGTCAACGTCGAGTTGGACATGGACGAGCAGTCGACCGACTCCGTGACGAACACCCCCGTGAAGATCGACCAGTCCAAGACGGTCGAGAAGATGGATCCACCGACCTCGACGGGCGCGGCAACCGGAGGGACTCCGGGAACGCCGGGCAGCGGCAAGTATTCAATGACGCAGACCCAGAACGCCACCACCGTCAACACGGAGACAAAGCACCTCCGTCCGGTGGGCGGATCGATCAAGTCGATGTCGATCGATGCGATCGTCAACAAGCCCGATGCGAACTCCGGACCGGATGTCAAAGCGGTCCAGCAGATCATCGACGGCTTTCTCGGGCCGAAGCTGAAGAACGACAAGGCGCACTTCACGTCCACGGTTACGCCGGTCGCCTTCGACACCACGGCGTCCGCAGCCGCCAAGGCCGCGCAAGACTCGGCGGGCGGCGCCCAGCGGATGCAGCAAATCATCTCGCTGCTGCCCATCATCGCCCTCCTGTTCGTCGGCTTCCTAGTGATGAAGTCGGTCGGCAAGTTCTCGAAGGGCGGCCCCGCCCTCGCCCTCCCCGGCGGCGGCACCCTCACGATTCCGAGCGGACCGAGCGCGCTGCCGATGTCGGCCGCGAGCGGCATCCAGATCGCCGAGGCCGCCGGCGGACCGACCGACGTCAACCTTCAGCAGCTTGCCCGCCAGATGACGGACGCCGGGCTGAGCGAGGACGAAGCCGAGGCGCAGATCGCCGCGATCAAGGGCATCAGCCGCAAGGTGAACGTGCCCCTCGAGCAGATCAAGAAGATGAGCAGCGACCGGCCGGAAACGGTGGCGATGCTGATCAAGGGCTGGCTCCTGGAGGACCGCTAAATGCGAAAGAAACCCGAAGAGCTAACCAACAAGCAGAAGGCCGCGGTCATGCTCATGGTCCTCGGTCCCGAGATCTCGGGAAAGGTTGTGCGGCATCTTGATGAGGAGCACACCGAGCTCCTGAGCCTCGAGCTCGCCCGGCTCGACAAGATCACCGCCGACCAGCGGCAGGCGATCATCGACGAGTTCTACGAGGTCGCGATCGCCCAGGACTATATCGCGGAGGGCGGTGTGGACCACGCCCGCCAGGTGCTCGAGAGCGCCTTCGGCAGCGATCGCGCCGACGAAGTGATTCGCCGGGTCGAGGCGGCGATGCAGGTCGTGCCCTTCGACTTCCTAAAGAAGGCCGATCCTTCCCAAGTCCTCAGCTTTATTCAGGACGAGCACCCGCAGACGATCGCCCTGATCCTCGCCTACATGCCCATGAACAGCGCGGCGATGATCCTGAGCAAGATCCCCGGCGAGCTTCGCGCGGACGTCGCCGCGCGAATCGCGATGATGGACCAGACGCCGCCGGAAGTCATCCGGCGCGTTGAGCAGGTGTTGGAGAAGAAGGTCAGCGCCGTCCTCAGCCAAGAGATGACCCACGCCGGCGGCCCGAAAGCCCTCGTCGACCTCCTCAACCGGGTCGACCGCTCGACCGAGCGCCTGATCATGGACTCGCTCAACGAGCGCAATCCGGAGCTTGCCGACCAGGTCAAGAACATGATGTTCGTCTTCGAGGACATGGTCCAGCTCGACGACCGCGCGATCCAGGCGATCATGCGCGAAGTCGACATGAAGGAGCTTGCCACCGCCCTCAAGGGCGTTGGGCAGGAAGTTCAGCAGAAGGTTTACAAGAACATGTCCGAGCGCGCCGTCAGCATGCTCAAGGAAGACATGGAATTTATGGGGCCGGTCCGGCTCCGGGTCGTGGAAGAAGCCCAGCAGAAGATCGTAGCCATCATCCGGCGGCTGGAAGAGAACGGCGAGATCGTTCTCGGCCGCGCCGGCGAGGAAGACGTCCTTGTTTGACAGCTCCGTGCGACCGAAAGACCAACGCGTGTCGGACTTCACCGACACGCTGTTCGACATTCCCGAAATCCCGCGCTCCGGCTCGGCCAAGGGCAAGCACCTCAACGACCTGCGCGACGCCGTCATCAAGAGCGCCCAGGCGGAAGGTTACGCGGTCGGTATCGAGCAGGGGCGTTCCGAGGGGCTGAGCATCGGCGCCGCCGAGGGAGAGGCTCAGGCCTTGGTTCTGGCCGCGCAAGAGCGCGAGAAGATGCTGGAGGCCTTTGCAGCCGAACTGGCGACGATCGCGGCCCAGGCCGTCGAGGCGATTCCGGCATGGTGCGAGCTGGCCGAGGAAGCGCTCACGGTCCGGGTGACCGAGATTTGCCGGCGGGTATTGGAGCGGGAGCTCGAGCTCGACCGAAGCACGATTCTCGACATCGTCCGCGAAGGAATGAAGGAAGTCACCCATTCGCGCACGGCGCGGCTTCGCGTGAACCCGCTCGACTTCCATACCGTTTCGAAGTATCGCGACGATCTCCTGGCGGCAACCCGGTCGCTCGAGTCAATCGACGTGATTTCTGACTCCTCCGTTACCGGCGGCTGCGTGATTGAAACCGACGGCGGCACCATCGGTGCAAGCGTCGAGGCGCAGCTAGAGGTGGTGCTCGGTCGTGCGATCGAGGAGGCGGCTTGATCCCGCCACTCTTCAAGAAGCTGGACCGCGCCTTGGACGCGGGCTCCTTCATCGAAGTCCACGGCACCGTTAGCGACGTGGTGGGGCTTGTCATCGAGACGGACGGGCCGAACGCGGCGGTGGGCGACGTGTGCCAGGTGCGCACCGAGAAGGGACCGGTGCCGTGTGAAGTCGTGGGTTTTCGGGGCGACAAGATGCTGTTGATGCCGCTCGGCGAATTGGCCGGCGTCCGGGCCGGCGATGCCGTTCGAACCACGGGCGAACCCTTCCGCGTGGCCACCGGCGACGCGCTCCGGGGACGCGTCCTCGATGGGCTCGGGCGGCCGATGGACGATTTGGGGCCCCTTTCCGCCCCGTCTACCGCGTCGACCGCGGCGACGCCCCCGAGGGCGATGACCCGAGCCTTGATCTCTAAACCGCTGACGACCGGCGTGCGCGCCATCGACGGCCTGCTCACCCTCGGCCAAGGTCAGCGAATGGGCATCTTCGCCGGCTCCGGCGTCGGCAAAAGCACGCTGTTGGGCATGATCGCCCGGAACTGCATCGCCGACGTGAACGTGATCTGCCTGGTCGGC
>DATGIR010000475.1:0-9275 GCA_035295605.1 Fimbriimonadaceae bacterium
TGCTGTCGCTCCTATTCGCCGCCGCCTCGGTCCCACCCCCGGCACACATTCAGGGCGCGCCACGGTGGCTCGACTTCAGCATCGCGGGGTACGCATTCGCCTACGACGAGAAGCACACGGTGACGACCGTTCACGACAAGAAACGGGGCTTCTTTATCAAGCGTGAAGTTGAGTGCGACGGGGGATTGCTAAGCCTCGAGCTCACCCGGGACCGGCACGATGTCCTGGAGGCGTTCGACATGGAGGGTCACCCGCTCAGCCCGAGCTCGGTCGAGAAGCCGCTCCCGAGCCTTACGACGGGAAAGGGGGTCACGATCGGAGACTCGCCTGCCACCGTCGCGAAGCGACTGGGAAAGCCGACGAAGGTCGAGCGCACGGGGAGTCGGGGGCAGTACCTCGACTACGAATACGTCTGGCAGGAGCCCAAGAGCGGAGACGACGACTTGCAGGCCTCGTACGACGAGGTGTACACGTTCAAGAAGGGAAAGCTCATTCAGATCGTGTTCAGCCGAGACGCCGGCGCCTAGGTTCCGACGGGCCCCTTGGGGCGCAGACCCGCGACGTATCCCGCCAAGACCAGGGCGCCGCACACCCATAGAAACCAGTCGCCGGCCATCCGGTAGAGGGTCCAACGCCGGCCAATTGGTGTGGAAGCGACTAAGACGCCGTCGCCCGGCTTCGTTTCCGCGACAATTCGGCCGCTCGGATCGACGATCTGAGAGTAGGCGTTGCCGTCGCTCCGCACCATCGCGACCCCCGACTCGGCGGCGCGGAAGGGCGTATAGGCGGCGTGCATGCCCGCCATAAAGTAGTTGGCAGCCGGCGGATCGATGGTCGGGAGGGCGATCACGTTCACTCCGGGCAAAGCGGCCGTCTCTCGGATGGCTTCCGGGAAGCACGAGTCAAAGCAGATGCAGAGCCCGACCACGCCCCCGGAGTAGGGGACGGCCGCCGGGGACGACCCGGGAGTGTGCATCGACTTCTCACCCCCGAAGAGCTTTCGCTTGGCGTACCGGGCGGACTCGCTTCCTTGGGCGAACAGCGCGGCCACGTTGTGGGGCTTCGGCCGGTAGGCGTCCGTGAACGAGGTGATGAATGGGGCTATCCCTGGCCTACGGGATAGCTCCTTCATCGGCCCGTCCTCAGCGCCGGCCATGACGATTCCCGCAAACTCCGGCCAAACCACGAACTCCGGATGCCCCTTGGACGCTTCGGTCTGGAGCACCTCAAGACCCTTCTCGGTCGGCTCGGAAATCTGAACGACGCCGAACGTTTGCGATAGGCCCGGCGCTCCAACCCGAATGAAGCTCGTGGCAACCGAAAGCGCTACGAGCCCGGCGCACGCGGCGAGGAGCCTCCAAGACCTGAGACGCGCCAACTGAAAGTTCGTCCACCACAGCAGGAAGGACGGGAGCCAGATTCCCCCGGCCGCCGCAAGCTGGAGCATGAGCGGGTGTCGATACTGGCTGAGCGCGAGATGGGCGGGAAGGTCCAGAAGCTGGATGGCTTCGGCGAGCGTCGCAATGGCGGCGAAGAACCACGCGGGGCGGCGCCAGGCGCCGACGTCCGAACTGAACGCGATGGCGATACCGACCGTGATCGCGAACTTTCCGCAGGCGCCGAAGACGGTGACGACGTCACCGCCCGAGCGATGCCGGTAGAAGATTCCGGCGGCGGCGATGAATGCTGCGACGGCAATCGTGAGAAGGGCTGCGACCGCGCCGAGGATGATCCGCCGGTCCCTGGTGGCGACGATCAGAGGAACGAAAGCGAACCAGGCGAGCCAGGGCTGCTCGCCAAGCGGCAGCGAGGCGGCGAGCATCGTGCCGCTCGTCAGCGCGGCGAGGAGGAGCCAGACGTATCTCACCTACACGTCAGGACGGGAAACGCGTGCGTATCAGCGGCGCTTTCGGCGAATCAGTGCGACGACCCCGAGCCCGAGAAGCGCGATCGAAGCCGGCTCGGGCGCGGGTGAGCCCGAAAGCTTGAACGCAAGATCGCCAAATCCCGACTCGGTATTCCAGCCCTGTCCGTTGAAGATGTTCGCGTAGAGTAGGTTGTCGCCGCTGACCGAGTCGGCCCAGACGAACCCATCCCCTTGCGGGGCGACGTTGATGGAACCGACGTGAAGCTCATAATTCCCCGCCGCCAGGTTGATGTTCGTGGCGAGGTTGAACGAGTAGATCTGGCCGCCAAACGCGCTGTTGACGCCGGTGTAGACCGGGGTCAGCGAAGCGGTGGAAACCTGCGTCGAATACACGACGTTGAACGAGGGGTCATAGATGTAGATATCGAATGCGGAAAAGTTCGTGAGATCGGGAAAGAAAGTGTCGTCGCTGCTGCCCCAGAACTCGATGTTGGTGACGTTCGAGGCGCCCGACAGGGTGAAGTTGTCGGCAAGTGCCTCCTGGTAATACTGGGAACCGTTGGTGGAAATGCCATCCGAAGCGAACCCGAGCCCGTCGGGATTCGGCTCCTGATCCCAGAGAACCTGCCCGAAGGCGGCAAACGGCAGCATCATGCCGCAGGCGGCGAAGAATCCTCTTTTCAGCATGTCCTCTCCAGGGGAAAAACCCCAAGCAACTTCAAGAATTGTACAACGCGGTTGGGGCTCGTTCCACGCTTCCGCGAGAACGAGCCCCAAGACTGGCAATTGTGCCTGAGTTGTTGCGCCGGCCCCGGATCAGGGCTTGGAGAACCGAACGACGTCGTTGATGGCGAAGCCGGTGCCGTCGGTGACCTTGAGAATCGTAACCCCCGAGCTGATCGACTCCACCTTCGCGTGACCGACCTTGCTGTCCTTGGTACGCCCGATGACCACCTGTGTGTCGGGGTCTGTGATCGGCCGGCCGGGATGGTAGATGTCGAACTCGTCGCCATCCTTGATCCCCATGACCGCACCGGCGTTCATGTAGAGTGTTTGGCCGTCCGCCTCAAGCTCGGCGATCCTCGCTTCCCACGGAAGCTTCTCCATTCGATTGCAGATCTTCTTGACGCAGTCGGCAATCGCCTTTCTGGTCGCCTCGCCAAGGGGGCTCTCCTGGAAGCTGCTGCCGCCAAGATTGATTTCCTTGAGATTGAGATTGAGGGAAGCCGCACTCGACTTAACCTTGCCGGTCCCCTGAACAGAATCCAGGATCTGACTCGTGGCAGGATCGTAGATGCGGATATCTAAGACGACCGTCGCCTCGTTCTTGGACACCGCGCCACCGATGATGTTGCCGAGGAGGCCGTTTCCACCCGTCGAGGATGAGTTATACGAAAACTCGGTTACCGCACCGCGGATAAGGGCCTGAGCGCTTAAGATTCGACTTCCACCTGCGGGCGGAGGGGTCGCGGTCCCGGCGGGAGGCGGCGTGGCGGTCCCGGCGGGCGGGGGCGTGGCAGTTCCGCCTCCGCTCAGGGCCGCCTCGGCGGCGAAGTCCGCAGCAGCCTTTCGCTCCAGCACCACGAACCGATTGGAGTCAACCAGCGCGGTGGTCAGCATCTCAGTCAGGCCGGTGCCGAAGTCGGTGTTGGTGGGCGCGGAGATGCTTTGAGTCGTCGTCGTGCCGCCCTGAGGCGTCGGGTTGGTGGTTGCCGTGGCAGTGACCTTGATCTCGAGGTCCATGACGCCCAGGCGCTTCTTTGGACCCGTGTAGGGCGGCAAGTCGAGCTTTACCTTGTACTTGTCGTTCTTTTGGTCGTCCTTCTTGTTCTGGTCCGCCTGAAGGTGGGCGCCGCCCAGCGCAGCCGGGGCGGCAAGGGCTAAGACCAGGGCCAAAGCAAGCGCTTTGTGTGAACTCTTCATTGGGTTATTCCACTCCGGATTTTTGGGCCGAAATCTCCTCTCATTAGTATGAATGACGCTTCTGCCGTTACAGTGCCGTTAACGTATGTCTCAGACGAACGGAACGGATCGCCTGGTCTACGATTTCCGAGCTCGTGGGAACGAGCGCGCTCACCGATGTGCCGTCCAGCCGGTCCAACGCCTCCCGAACCGCCTGCTCGTCGGGCGCGGGCTCCCGAAGGCACAGGCGGGCCAGTACGGCAAGGTCGGGTAGGTCTTCGGCCTGCTCGACCGCTCGCCGGTAGTGGGCGGTAGCCTCCTCCCGGCGCCCGGCCTGCTCGGCCAACCAGCCAAGCTCTAGCGCTGCGACGGCACGCGGAACGGCGAAACCGTGGCGGTCGGCAGCAAGCGCCTCGGCCGCCGCCCAGTCGCGCCGCGCGATTGCAATTCGCACGAGGTACCGGAAGGTCTGATGGATCGCCCCGGTGTCGTTCAGCGCCTTCGCCAGCCGTAGCCGCTCGCGAAGAAGGGGCTCGGCCCGATCGAAGAGCTGGTCCTCGAGGTCGGATATTCCCAGGTTGCCAAGCACCCAGAGGATCCCTTGCCGGTTATTGACCTCCCGGTGGTAAAGCAGGCTCTCCTGCCACACCTCCCTGGCCCGCTTCCGGTCGCGGGGGTGAATGACCTCGCCGTAGATCCATAGCCGGTGCGCAAGCCCGTTGATGTGGTTGGACTCCCGGGCGATGTCGATCGACTCGAGAATTGCGGCCTCGGCCCGGTTGTTCGCGCGGATACACGTGAGATTGAAGGCGTGACCGGCCAGAATTTCGCCTAGTTGAAAGCGGCCGGAGAACCGGCGGGCCATCGCAACCACTTCCTCACCCATTTCGCACGCCAGCTCCCGTTCCCCCACGTCGCCCAGCGTCCCCGCAATCGCAGCCAGGATTTGCACCCGGTCGCGGTCCGTCGGCGCCCCGTCGTACATTGCTTCGAGCAGTTCACGGTTCTTCGCCAGCGCCTCTCTATTGAGGGTGAATCCCTGAACGTTGCAGTCCAAGTCGATCGCCTGGTGGCGGGCCGAGAAGTCGAGCGTATCGAGCCTCGAAACCAGATCTCGAACGAACGGCTCCGATGCGTGGATCTCGCCGGCCTCCAGCGACAGCCGCGACGCGACGATGTTGGCCGTCGCCCGGAGGTCGGGCGCCCCGTTACCCAGCGCCAGGAAGCGGGCGAGAACGTCCCGCCCCACCAGCTGTCGGTTCGTGAGCGACCAAAGGGCGGGCCAGGCGGTGGCGAGGCGCATGCCGAGCTCGGCCGTGCCCTCCTGCTCGCACCAGGCGAGCACACCCTCGATAATCGGCATCAGCGGCCGGACATCGCGGCTGGCGCGCAAGAGGTCGGAATGGCCCACCTCCTTCGCGTCGGCAATCGCCTGGCTTACAAAATCGACCGTCCGCTCCATGGCCGCGTGGCGGCGCTCGCGGCCAAGCCGGGCGGCGCCGTACTCACGCAGGCATTCGGGGATGAAGAACTGCTCGCCGTCGTAGTTGGGCCGGCGCTCACGGCGCGCGAGGGCGCGCTCGACGAGGACGGTGATGAGCGCGGCAGTCTGGAGGGGCGACTTCAGGCCCCCTACGGCCTGAGCGACCTCCAACGTCGCCGCGTCCGGCAGCACGCAAAGGTTCAAATACAGGCCCAGGCACTCATCGGGAAGGCGGTCGACGCTCGCTTCGATGACGGACTCGAGCCGTTTGTGGCGAGCCTCGATATCGGCTTCCCCGCTCGCGAGCAGCTCGAACCGGTCGTTTAGCCGCTGAACGAGCGCCGCCGGCGAGAGCGCGGTCACCCAGATGGCGGCAAGCTCCAGGGCAAGGGGCATCCCATCGAGTCGCGTTACGATCTCCGAAATGTCGGCGACGTTCGTCTCGTCAAGCTCGAAATCGGCGCGGCGCCGGCGGGCCCGATCGACGAAGAGTTGCACTGCGGGCACACCCTTGGCGGCGGCGGCGGTCGTGTTGGCCTCGGGCATGGGAAGCATCGGCACGACGTAGCGCATCTCGCCGGGAACCTCCAGGGGAACGCGCGAGGCGCCGAGTATCCGCAGTCGGGGGGTGGCTTCGAGCAGCTCGACCGCAAGCTCACGCACCGCATCCGGCTCGAGGGCGATCAGGTGTTCAAGGTTGTCGAGGACGAGGACGACGGTGTCGTCGCCGATTCGACGGGTGAGCTCGGCGGCAAGGGACTTGGAGCCGCCGTCAACGTCGAAAGCGGAGGCGATGGCGGTGCGCACTTCGGCGACCGAGCGGCGTCCCGCGAGGGCCAGCCAAGCCACGTGGGCGGCGCCGCCCTCCTCGGCTCGGCGTGCCAGCTCGACCGCCAAGCGGGTCTTGCCGGAGCCGCCGAGGCCGAGAAGCGTGATAAGACGAACGGATGGAAGCGGTTCGGTAAGAAGGGCTGCGAGGCGCTCAATCTCGTCAGCCCGTCCGAAGAAAGGGGTTAGCGGCTGTGGCAGCTCATCTTGGGGCAATGCCCTTGGCTCCGCCGGCTCGATGGGGGTACCGATCCGCCCGGTGAGAAGCTCCTGCCCCAGGCGGAGGGTCTTTGGTTCGGGGGTGCGCGCCTCCAACATCAGGCGGCTTTCCAACTGGCGGTACCGCCTTGCCGCAGAGTCCTGCCGGCCCTCCGCCATGTCGCACCTGATCGCGATACGGTACGCGGCTTCGGCGTCGGGATCGAGCTCGAGCGAGGCTTCCGCCGCCTCGAGGGCGGCGGCGAAGCTCCGCATCCGGTACAAGGTTTGCCCCTTGCGCCGCAAGAGTCGCGCGGCCATCTCGGTCAGGCGCATTCGCTCGGCTTCCAGGAGTGCCTCGTCGCAGCCGGGGACCAAGGGCCCCGCGTAAGCGGCGAGCGCAGCCTCGAGAGCCGGCATGCGTGCGTCGAGCTCTTCGATCGACGCCGCGTATTGATAGAGGCGCTCGAACTCCACGGCGTCCACATGGCAGGCCTCGTCGATCCAAACAAGATCGCCGTCCACCCGAAGCATCGAATCGGAGCCGACGGCATCCCCCAGGCTCTTGCGGAGACTGGACAGGGCGACGCGCAGGCTCAGGCGCGAGGCGGCGGCATCCGAGTCGGGCCAAAAGAGCTCACAGAGGAAGTCGCGGCTATGGCGCTGCCCGGCGCGCAGAGCCAGGTACGTGAAGAGTGCGGTGGTCTTCCGCGTCCGGAAGGTCAGTTCGACCGCCTCGTCCCCGATGACCGTAAGCGCGCCCAGCACGCAAATGCGCACCGAATTCAACGCGTCCGGGCTCCGGTCCGAGGTGGCATGGGTGGCCTGAGTATATCGGGCGGCTACAGCGCTCACGATAGATAAAAGCGCGGGCCCCGCGGGGAACTAACAGTGGCCCAGTTTCCAAGGCGCCAAGTTTCTAAGCTGCCAGGTAGGAACCTGGAAACCTGGAAACCTGGAAACCTGGCGTCCTCACGTTTTGACGACGATCGTCAAGACCCCGCCCGCGTTGTCGGTCGTGCCGGTGCGCTTGGAGCTGTTTCCGGCGGCGTCGATCGCGCTCACGCGATACGTGTACGTTTGACCGGGGCGGACGGCGGTGTCGCTGAAACTCACCGGGGTCGCGCCGTTGGCGGCAAGGATCTTGACCTGCACGAACTTCGTCGCTCCGGCGTCGATCGCACGCTCGATCACGAACGCGGCGCATCCAGTGGCGGGCGGTGCGAGCGCGAAGGAAACCGTGTTCGTGGCAGCCGAGTAGGAAGCCTGGCCCGACTGGGTTGGCGGGTCGCACCAGAGCTTGAGCGCCATCGCATCCATGACCGTCGAGGGCTCCGAGGTCAGACCCGCGCTATCCACGGCGACGACGCGGTAGACGTACTCCACCCCCGGGGCGGCGCCCGGGTCGGCGATCGCCACCGGGTCCGTGGACGTCGGGTTAGCCTTGGTGCTGCCCACCTGCGTGTAATTCGCGAGCGGGAAGAGCGCCTGAAGCTCCAGCGGCATCGCCGGCGTCGTCGATTTATTGATCAAGGACGCCTTCACGAGGGACTGATATTGACCCAGCGAAGCCGCCGGCGACTGCGTCTGCAGGATGCCGAACTTCGCTCCTCCGGCAAGGCCCGCTCCCTTGGCGACCAGCACGCGGTTGCCAAAGGTCTTGGAGACCATGATCGAGCTCGACTTGGCGTTGGTGTTCCCCGTGAGCCGGCCGCCGGTGAGCACCGCTCTCCCGTTCGGGGCCGTGATCAAAGCGTTGACGGGGAACGGCATCCGGTAAAGCCGATACTCAACCACGTCCTCGGGGACGATGTTGGGCTGGACCGTCGCCGACAGGGACTGGGTTTCCGTCGGCGAGACGGCCATGAGCACGGGCACGCTTGGCGGCAGGCTCGGCAAGGTCTTGACCTTGGCCGGCGACGACGGGGTGCCGGTCATTCCCCACCGGTTCACGGGAACTACATAGTAGTAGAACGTGTTCGACTGACTCCGCGGAATCAGATCGATGAACTGGGTTGCGCCGGGCGCAGTCTGCCCGAGCAGCGCGTAAGCGGCAAGCGGGGGCGAGGTGTCCAGCGAAAAGAGGATGCGGGCGTTGACGTTTCTAAAAGCCCCGATGCCGGAGAGCGCGGACTTCTGCTTCGGCAGTCCGGCCGCGACCGCCTTGGGGTTCTGAATGGTGGTGGTGACGGTCTTGCGAGCCTGAGGGAGGGAGGGAGCCACCGCGCGATTGCCGCCCGCCTTCGTCCCTTGATCCTCGGCGGAGGCGCTGGCCAGGCTGGTCGGGATGTTCTCCGCCGAGACGTTCGAGGTGTAGCCGGTGCCGTTGGCGCGGTAGACCTTGAACGAGCAGGCCGAGGTGTAGTTCGGGGCTGCCCAACTCACCGTCACCATCCGTCCGTAATTCGCGGCAACTGGGTGCAATGCGCCGGCGGCCACTAAGTTGCGTGGGCCGGCCGGCGAGGAAAGCAACACCTTGCTGCGGGCCGCGACCAGATTTTGAGAAAGCGCCGCACCGTGCGATACCGAGTCCTTGCTCGCAACGAGGGAGTTCGGCTCAAAGATGCCATGGGTCGCTTGGAGCTTCAAAACGTTGGTGGACGCCGCCTTGAACTGAAGAAGTTTAGGGGCGATCGCGTCGGTCAGGGTTACCGCAGGAGCCGGAACCTTGGCGACGGCGGGAACGCCGACGGGGGTCGATTTGGCGCCATTCCCCGCCACGAGGTTCCGCTTCAGGATCGGAATCACCTGATACTGGTAGTAGTGGTCCGCTTCCACCGAGGTGTCCGCGAACTTACCCACGGGGAACGTCAGGTTGGGCGCAAGGAACGCGGCGTTCGCGGACCGAAAAGCGGGTACCGACATCTTGCTGAGGGCGAAGAACTTTCCTGCCGCACTCGCCTTCTTCGGCCCACCCGCCTTCGCGACCGCGCTTTGGGCCGCCTTGGTGGCGCCGGCCTGGAAGCTTGGGTAGAGGTGTGACATCTGTTTGACCGT
>DATGIR010000476.1:0-13188 GCA_035295605.1 Fimbriimonadaceae bacterium
TCAAGACGTTCAAGTTCGACTAGGCGGCGGGAGCCTCGGGCTTCAGAAGGGTTATGCGCACGAAGGTGCCAGCGCCGCGACACTAGCGTCTAGCGTAGCCTCGATGAAGGAGAAGCTTAGCGACCGATGCCACGTTAGAGCTGTAGAGCAGGGACCCCGGATAGATCAAGCATTCCGGAAGGGTGAGCGATGCAAATATCACCGCGGCCAGGACTCGACTCACCGGGGGCCACGGCTTCACAGGTTTGGAAAGGGTGTTCAGCCTGCATGCCGAGAGGGTGAACATCGTGACGGCCAAAACAGCCCATCGAGTGAAGTCGATCGCCACGAAATAAAGGGGAAGGGAACAGACAAACGGCAGCACGAAAAGGTCGCGCCAAACATGGATGGGGGTTCTCGGTGGTTCGCTCAGCGCGGTCGGCTCGGCATGCTTGAGCAGCGTGCGCATGATGCCAAGGTGCGCGGCTAGGAAGACGATCGCGGCGGTGGTCAACACAACTCCCCCCTTTGCCCGCATCGTGTCGAGGACAAAGCCTGGGGCGAAGCTCGGCGGTCTGGAAAGGAACCAGAGCGGGCCGTAGGGTTGGAGCCCAAGGGACGAAATCCGAGAGATGGCCACTGCATCGTTTGGAGTTCCGTGGT
Source organism: Fimbriimonadaceae bacterium (assembly GCA_035295605.1). GTDB lineage: Bacteria > Armatimonadota > Fimbriimonadia > Fimbriimonadales > Fimbriimonadaceae > DAIDHV01. The sequence goes on from DATGIR010000476.1 coordinate 643, forward strand.
AGATGAAACACAGGGCCGCCGCCAGGAGTGGTCCCGCGAAGACCAGCAGGAGCCTAGGATCGAACCGGCTGAGTCGGCGAACGGCCAGGATCAGGTTAATGGGGAGGCCGATGAAGAGGAATACTTCGCTCCCGAGCATCGCGAGCGTGCCGGCGCTCGCGAAGAGAATGCCGGCCCACCTCAAGTACGACCTCGCGTCTTTTGACCGGGCGTACAACTCGACGTGGGCAGCAGTGACCAAGATGAAGAGCGGGTCGAGTCGGTTCGCGGCGCCGGGCGAGTTGACGTAGAAGAAGAACCCCGCGGGCGAGAGCAAGAGCATGGGAATGAACGTGGGAGCCCGAACCAACAGCCACCGAAATATGAGCGTGACTGCGACGACGATCATAACGCCGTAGAGGGCGAATCCGAGCACGGAGGCAATCTGATACGGTCCAACCCCGATGGCGTGCGAGGCCCATATCACAACGGTTCCTCTTACGCCCCGGCGCACGAAGTGGCCCGGGAAAGATATCAGCCACTCTTGGAGCGCGTAACCGGGAACGCTCGCTAACGCGGCGAGTTGGGCATAGGTCAGCAGGCCGAACATCCCCGTTAGCAAGGCCCAGTAGGAGGGCATTCGTAGGAATCGCTCGGAATTCGGGGCGTTCACAGCCCAATCGTTACCAAGAGGGCCGAGCATACCGCAGCCGTCTTCGTTGCGCCTCTTTCAACCGCGACAAGTAGCTAAACTGTGCGCGGTGGGAAGGTGGGCATCCGCATGGCTTGACACGCTTCGGCTCGTGGCAGCCCTGACGGTCTTCGTCAGCCACGTCATCAAGTTCTTCTATCCGCAGGCGTTCCCGACTTCGGACCGGTTCGCGCACAATGCGGTCGTCGTCTTCTTCGTGCTTTCCGGCTATGTCATCGCGTACACGGTGGACGCGCGCAAGCAAACGCTGCGGGAGTTCGCCATCGCCCGCCTCTCGCGGCTCTCGTCCGTCGCCGTTCCGGCGCTCGTGGTGACGGCAGTCGTCACGGTGCTGCTTCATGCCACCAAACCAGAGTTCTACTCGGGCGTCAGCCATGGGCACGAGGGAGTCCGGTTCGCGCTCACCGCGGTCTACCTTCAGAGCTCGTGGCACCACGCAGCGGTACCCTCGCTCGACGGGCCGTTCTGGTCGCTCGCTTACGAGTTTTGGTACTACGCGATGTTCGGGTTCGCGATGCTGGCGAGCTCGAAGCTTGCGAAAATCGCAGGCGTCGCGGTGTGCGCACTGGCGGCGGGCCCGGAGATCCTCCTGCTCTGGCCGTGTTGGCTTGCGGGGGTTGCCGCGTACCGGCTCCGCCGGAGCTCGCCGGCAATGCTGGCGGCGGGGCTGGTGGCCTCCGGCGCGGCGCTCTTTGCGCCGCACTGGCCAGGGCCGGTCGGGTCGTCGCTGCTCTACGCAGGCGCGTTTGGCAGCGACTTCCTGCTGGCAGTGTGCCTGGCGATCGCGCTCTCGGCGCTGGGCGAAGGCGACGGCTCGGTCTCGGGGACGTTCGCGATCAGGCTACGAGCCGCGGCCGACCTAACTTTCGGGCTCTACCTCTATCACTTCCCACTCGTGGCGCTGGCGGCGGCATTCGCGCCGAACGGCGTGGTCGTTGCGGCGCCGATCGTGCTGGCGGCGGTCATCGGGCTGAGTCTGGTCACCGAGGGGCAGCGGCCCGCATGGCGCAGGCTTTTCAAGCGGCTGCTACCGGTCCTCGGGCAGGGTCGCGTCGATGCCTAGCTTGTTCAGCGTCCCGACCAACGCGGCGTGTCCCCCTGCCCCCATGACGGCGCCGGCGACGTTGCCGTCCCGGTCGATGACGTACATGGTGGGGATGCCGATAACGTTGTAGAGCCGCTTGGCGACGCTATCGCGGCGGATGGTGTCGTGGTCCCCCTCGGCGGGGTCGCGCACGAAGTTGAAGTGGTACTTCGTGCCGGAATTGTCTTGCACCCACTTCTGGAAGTCGGGCTTCTGATCCCACGTGTCCAGGCTGAGGACGACGACGTTCTTGTCCTTCACCTGCTGATAGATCTTCTCGAGGCCGGGCATGGAGATCTGGCATGGGCCGCACCAGCTCGCCCAGAAGTCGAGGATGACGACCTTGCCCTTGAACTGGCTCAGGGTCACCTTGTCGCCGGCAGGGGTGAAGGCGTCGAAATCCGGCGCGGGCGATCCGATGGGGAGGGCGTTGAAGACCGGGGTGCCCGTGTTGAGAGTCGCGGTTCCGGCTTGGTTGACGGCGGCAAGGCTCAGGACGAAGGAGGCAAGCGTAAGCGCAGTCATGCCTCTATTGTCCCTCCATTTATCTCAAGCTCTCCACATTCGCACGAATGTGGAAAGCGGACGACGCTGCGCAGAGCAAAACGGCGTTGGGCAAAAGGTCATGGAGCGCCCGGAGCCCAGCTTCGTACCCCATGCCCGTCTTCGCGCAGAAGGAGCCGGGCGAGTAGATCGAGATCGGTCGTTGGGCGATCTGAGCGGCGAGGAAGTTAACGGCCTCGACCGAAGCCGGCGCGGCTATCTGAAGTATTCCCGAGGCATCGAGCCGCGGCAGGAAGCCAGGAACAGCGTCGGGCGGGCACGTCACGCCGAACGCCTGGATCTTGCCGGCGGCGATCAGATCGGAGGCGGCCGCCCGGAGGTCGTCGGTGAGGGCCGACGGATCGGCGGGATCGTGCAGAAGCAACCCGTCGAGGCACTCCGCCCGCAGGCGCGAGAGACTGCGCTCCACCGATATACGCATTCCCTCCGGCGTGAGCCGAACGCGCGCGGCGAGGCGGGCGGTGACGGCCGGCCCTCGCAGCACGGTGCGCTTGAGGAGCCGGAACGCGGGGCGGACCACCGACTTGAGGGAACGGAAGCGCCCGGCGAGCGGGTTCGTCTCGATGCCGTACTTGGTGACGACGACCAGATGGTCACGGCTCTTCGGGAGGGTCTCACCCAGCAAGCTCTCGGCTTCGCCGTATCCGTAGGAGGGGGCGACGTCGAAGTGGTTGATATCGGCCTCGAGCGCGGCGGCGATGGCGCGGGTGGCAGCCTGCTTGTCGACGGCGCCCATCAAGGAGGCGCAGCCGAAGCCGATGACGGACGAGGCGCGGCCCGGGACTAGTTCAACGGTCTTCAAGAGAGCTCAAGTGTTCGGCGAGACGCAGGGCGAAGGCGACGAGCAGGAACGTCGGATTCGCCTGGCCCGAGGTGGGAAATGCGCTGGAGGCGCAGACGTACAAGTTCCGCGTGCCCCAAACCTTCAGGGATCCGTCGACGACGCCCTCGGCCGGGGACGAACCGATGCGCGTCGTTCCGACCTGGTGGAGGCCGTCTCTCCCCTGGTCGAGGACGCGCCCGGGCAACTGCTCCTTGGGGAACCAGTAGCGAAGGCTGCCGCACCCGGTTTTGCGCAACCACGTGTCCAGAACCTCGTGAGTGCGAATCACGGAGTCGACGTCGACCTCCTCGAAGCCGTATGCGATTTCGAAGGTCGATCCGTCGTCGGTGAGGCGCATCGTGTTCCGGGGACTCGGGACCTGTTCAGCGTGGTAGTGAAGCGCGTACTCGTTGGTCGGGCTGTAGAGGAAGACCCCCGGCAGCCGGCGCCTACCGAAGTAGCGGCGCCTGAAGATGCCGAAGGGAACCGTCAACGAACGGGGGAGCTGGCGGAAGACGTTGGCGAGATGAGGGCCCACACGCGGCTTGTCCCGGCCCTTGACGCTTTCAGCGATGGCGGGGGGCAGCAGCTTGCGGCCGATCACCGGCATGATCGTGGCAAGGTAGATCAGCGACTGAGCCCCGCTGCGGTGGGTTGGGTCGTGGTACGGCGGATTGTCCAGCCAGAGCGCCGTGTTGAGGAGGCGCTCGCGCAGGAGCGTCTCGGTCGAGAGCTGCAGGCGGCGGCGAATGTACGCGCCGTTGTGCACGAGGAAGGCGAAATCGGTCTTCTTCGGATCGCCGCGAAACTTGATCGAGGCGATCTTCCCGGAAAGGTGGCCCTGATAGAATCCGCCGAGGCAGGCGGGAGGACCGCCCTGAGGTTCGAACACGGTGGGGCTCGACTGGAGCAGCCGGGTCGCCTCCTGGGCGCCGGTGCAGAGCACGAAGTTCGAGGCAGCGAGGTTGAAAGCCGCGCCGGTCGAGCGATCGACGGCCCGGGCGCCGACCACCGTGCCGTCGCTGCAGCGTATTTCGTCGACCCGGACCTGCTCGAGGAGGTGAATCGAGCGGCTCGCCTCGACATCGGCGAGGTAGCGCGCACGAACCCGGAGCGGCGGACTCCAGCGCTCGATGCAGGAGTCGAGGACATCGCCCTCTTCGAAGCCCTCGGCGATCCTCGAGGCGGCGAACTCCGGGATTTCGGAAAGCGAGAACTCGGGACCGCCGCAACCCATGAACTCGGCGGCCGCCGGATAGTAGCGCCGCGCCTCCTCGAAGAGGGCGGCGTCCCATGTGCATTCGCCGCCGGTGGGGGGCCGCTTCAGGAAGTCGGCCTCGTCGTACGAGACGCAGCGCCCACCCCATGTTTGCGAGGATCCACCAAACCCCTTATTGGTGCAATCGTAGGGCTGGTTATGGGTTTTGGGGGTAAGGACGGAGATAGATTCGTCGAGCTCGTTGCGGCGTTCCGATCGGCTGCCGAACTCCACCAGCAAAATCTTGGCGCCGGGGCGCACGCGTGCCAATTCTAGGGCGAGGGCGGTTCCGGCGATCCCGGCGCCGATGAGGCAGAAATCAAAGTGCTGCGTTTCGGCCTGCTTGACGGAAACCAGCATCGGCGAGATGATATCTGAACGCGCGATCAGGCCGCGGAAGGCGCCTCAGCGACCCCGGGGGCTTCGTCCGGGCGCTTGCCGGCAGCGAAGCAGAGCCCGACCGTGAGGACGGTGAAGCCGAGCGCGGTTGTTTGACCGAACTGCCCGGCGATTACGTTGACACCGCATGCTCCGAGGAGACACGCGGCCAGGACCTTGCCGCGCCGCACGGAGAGGAACGCCTGCCAGCCAAGCGCGGCGAGAATGCTAACCCGGAAGAGGATGTACAGCACGCCGAGCACGGGGCCAGACTCGTACACGACGCGCGGCCACTCGCGCTCGGCGAGCAGATAGGTGACGGACCCGGTCAACGCGGCGGCGCCGCCGTTGGTGCCGTAGCCAAGGCCGTACCCGGCGTAGGGGGCGTCTCGAAGCGCCGGGATGATGCTAACGTAGTCGCCGAAGTACCGGTCGAGGATCCCGCTCACGCCGCCCTCCTGTTGGCTCGTGATCGTGACGCGGGTCGAGAAGACGCTCACGGACTCCTGCATCAAGGAGCTTGTGCCGACGACGAGGGCAACGAGAGCGACGGCGACGGCCACGCCGACGTATCGCCCCAGAGCCTGTCGGTTCCCGACGAGGGCGCCCAGTAGGCCGACGGTCAGGACGATGAGAACCTGACCGATCAGACCCCGCGAGACCGAATACATCGCCGCGACGATCAGGCTGACCGTGCCCACCAGCAGAAGCGGTCTCGGTATGCCCCGGCCGTCGACGGCAGCGCCCACGATAAGCGCGGCGAGGAGAGAGTAGAAGAGAGCGGGGCCGACGGTGAAGGTAAAGGGGCCGGGCGGACGGATGTGCCCCTGACTGGCATCGAGCTGCTTGAAGGTTCCGTCCACGCCCGAGTTGATCCAGGCGTTGGGCGCCGAGTGGAACTGCCAGTCCATAAGGAGCGCGACCGGAACTGAGACCACGATCATCGCGACGGTGAAGCGAGCGATGTCTCGAGGCTCGAACGTCTCGATGATGAGAGGGATCATGAGCAGGTGCAGGAAGTCGCACCTGAAGCCGTACACCACCACCCACGGCGTCTTTGGCAACATATAGAAGCCGGCAAGGGTCATCGCGAGCGCCAGGAAGCCCGCAATGTAGACGACGATCGTGCGTTTCACCGCACGCTCACGAATGGCGAGATAGAGCGCGATGACGGGGATGGGGTCCCTGATGAACAGGAGCGGCGTGCTGAGGGATGGCACCACCCACTTGCGCAAGACCCCCTCCAAAATCAGCAACCAGAAATAGGCCCAGATCAGGTTTCGCACCGCCCGCAGCGGGCGGCGGGGCTTGGCGGCCGGCGCCTCGCGCCTAGTCAACTCCGACCAGAGAGTGATCGCCGCCGCGGAGCCGGCACGATTGCGGTCCGGTTGGCTCACGGCGATGCAAACTCCCGGAACGCCCGCATGCCCCGTCTGACGCACCGGGCCCCACGTGTTCCACCCCTGATTATTTCCCAGGCGATTTGCAGGCTGGTCAGGGAGGCATTCTTGATGGAGCGCTGGTACCGAAACGAGTGGCAGAGCATGGCGAAGACGCGCGAGCTGAGGTCGACCTCGGCGTTCATCACCGATCGAGCGGACTCATGATAGTCGTGGTCCACATACGTGGTTCGAAGGTTTCTCAACGTGTAGCCCAGCCATTTGAGCCGGCTCCCAAACTCCAGATAGGCGGCTCCGAAGATGAAGTACTCCGCGTACAGGTGGCCGGCTTCGAAGATCGACTTGGGGTAGATCGAAGCGCCATCCGAGATTCCCCAATACTCTTCCGGGTCGGCCGGCGCAACGCTGAAGCCCCGGGGGTGAAGCTGGCCGGGCTCGTTCGGAGGTCCATCCTCGGGTCTGCGCGTCGGCACGTATTCGCTGATGGTCCAGACGGTGTCCGGCGCCTCGACGACGGCTTGCGCGCAGGCTTCCCAGTGGCCGTCCGGGAATGTGTGGTCGTCGTCCATCGTGCGCACGTGGCTTCCCGAGCAGGCGAGCGCGACCGAGTTTCGATTCGCGTAGAGGCCCCGTTTGGGCCCCGGACGGTACGTGCACTGGAACTTTTCGGCGATAGCCATTATCCTCGGGACGAACTCGGCGTCGGAGTCGTCGGAGACGATGACTTCGAAGGGCTGAGCCGACTGGGCTCGAAGGGATGTCAGGGTGCGCTCGAGGCTCTCCGGGCGGTTTCGCGTTACGAGCGCGACGCTGATCTTGGGTTCCATTAAGCGCTAAACAAAGGATCAGTTGGCGACCTGACTGAAATTATGGACGGTCGGCGTCTCGGCGTTAGGCGCGCCCATCCGGGAAACCGCAAGGGCCGGGCCGTACGGTGGTCGAGGGGTAAACTTCTACCTGGCTCCGATAGCGAGGAGCCTGGCCACGAGCGACGGAGCGCGGGGCCGGTGGGAGCGACGCCCCTACTGGCACGGCTCTTGCGGGTTGGCCGGGGCGGATTATCCGCTACTGGCATGCTTGTGGATCGAACGGAGCGAATGGAGTCGAACAGGACCGTGGTGGCGGGCACCCCGCGCGAAACCGTCATCGTCCCGCGCAAGGGCTTCAACGCCATCCCCCTGAGAGAAATCTGGGAGTTTCGAGACCTTCTGACCACGCTCGCGCAGCGCGATATCAAGCTGCGGTACCGGCAGACCGCGCTCGGGATCATCTGGGTCATCTTGCAGCCGCTTATCGGCGCGGGCCTGTTCAGCTTCGTGTTCGGCAGTGTGGCGAAGCTGCCGAGCGAGGGCGTTCCGTACATGGTGTTCGCCTACGCGGGCCTGATGGGATGGAACGTCTTCCAGAGCACGTTCACGAAGGCGAGCAACAGCCTAGTCGGCAACTCCGGATTGGTCTCGAAGATCTACTTTCCCCGGCTCATTCTGCCATTCTCGTGCGCGCCGGCGGTGCTCCTCGACTTCCTGGTCTCCTTTGGATTCTTGATCGTCCTGCTGCTCGCGTATCACATCGCGTTCACAGCCGCGCTCCTGGCGCTTCCCCTGTGCTTCGCCTTCACCCTTGCGCTGGCGATGGGGCTCGGGCTTATGGCGGGGTCGCTGATGGTGTCTTACCGGGACGTGGTTCAGATCGTTCCGGTATTGACACAGTTCCTTCTCTATCTGAGTCCGATCGCATTTGCGGCTTCCCTCGTTAAGGAGCGGGCCGGCCACGTTGCCCAGCTCCTCTTTCCGGCGAACCCGTTGGTCGGAATCATGGAGAGCTTTCGCTGGAGTTGTTTAGGAAGACCGGTTTCGGATTGGGGCGCGGTTATCTACTCGGGGGTTTTCGCGCTGGTGGCCCTGGTGTGCGGCGCGGTGGCCTTTCAGCGAATGGAGCGGAGGTTCGCCGATGTCATCTAGCAATCGCGTGATTTCCGTTCGCGACCTGGTCAAAGAGTATCGGATCGCGCATCAAGGCGACCGGCCGAGCACGCTGGCGGAAGCCGTCCTCGCACGTATTCGACAGCCGATGGGCGCAACGAACCGCGAGAGCTTCCGTGCGCTCGACGAGGTCTCGTTCGATGTTCAGGAAGGCGAGGTTCTGGGCGTCATCGGGCGCAACGGCGCGGGAAAGTCGACCCTCCTGAAGGTGCTGAGCCGCATCACCGAACCGACTGCCGGGGAAGTTCGCATCCGCGGGAAGGTCGCGTCACTGCTCGAAGTGGGTACCGGCTTCCACCCCGAGCTGACCGGACGCGAGAACATCTTCTTGAACGGGTCGATCCTCGGGATGCGGCGGCGTGAAATTGAGCGACAGTTCGACGCGATCGTCGACTTCGCCGAGGTCGAGCGCTTTCTGGATACGCCGGTCAAGCGATATAGCTCGGGGATGTACGTGCGGCTCGCGTTTGCAGTCGCAGCCCACCTGAATCCGGAAATATTGATCATCGATGAGGTTCTCTCGGTCGGGGACGCCGCCTTCCAGGAGAAGTGTCTCGGAAAGATGCAGGGTGTCTCGCGTGAACAGGGTCGCACCGTTCTGTTTGTTAGCCACCACGAGGCTGCAGTACGCGGCCTGTGCAACCGCTGCATCCTACTGAGCGGCGGGCGCATTGCTGCAGAGGGCAGTCCCTCGGACGTCTATCGGGTCTATCGAGGCGACGCATCGAACGTCGACTTCTCCGAGAAGGGACGAACGATGCGTGCACAGGGGGCTGTCTTTCGGAACGCGTACTGGACGGTCGATGGCGTTCCGACACGGGAACTCCTACCATCTCATCTCGCCACGCTCGTTCTGGAGGTCGACGTGAACACAGACCAGAGCTTCTCAGTAGAGTTCTTGATTAGGGATTCGGCGGGCCAGCCGGTGGCGTTCGTGCCTTGCGGTCTGATTTATGGCTACACCCACACGCTCCCCACGGGAATGTACCGGTTTGAAATCGACGTCGATCTGCCGATCATGGCGTCCGGCGAGTATTCGCTCGAGTTGATCAGTGGAATTCCAGGCAAGGTAATGCTCGACCAGATCGAGCACGCGCTCCGTTTTAGCGTCAACGCGCCGCTCTTGGGGAGCGAAGGTTGGGACTTCCGGCAAGACCGGGGACAGGGTTGTCTGACGATGAACGTCCGCGACGTTCGATCCTCAGCCCAGACGTCCGCGAGGGTGAGAGCTTAGTGCCGGATCGGATTCTGATTCTTGGCGGGGGCCCGACGGGTCTCGGCGCCGCCCTCCGGCTCGAGCGGCTCGACCACGAGCGGTTCGAACTTTTCGAGCGGGAACGCGAGCCCGGCGGCCTCGCCCGGTCGTTTGTTGATCAGCAGGGCTTCACCTGGGATATCGGCGGCCACGTTCAGTTCTCGCACTACGAACTCTTCGATGAGGTCATGGAACTCGCGCTCCCCGAGCAGTGGCTTAACCACCAGCGCGAGTCGTGGGTATGGATGAAAGGCGGATTCGTGCCCTATCCGTTTCAGAATAACCTCCGGCATCTGCCAAAGGAAGTGATGTGGGAGTGTCTGTCAGGTTTGATGGACGCTGCGTCAGAGCCCCCTGCGGCACCGAAGAACTTCGGGGAATGGATTGTTCAAACGTGTGGGCGAGGCATCGCCGAGCACTTCATGTTCCCCTACAATTTTAAGGTTTGGGCGCACCCGCCGGAGGAAATGGATTACAAGTGGATTGGCGAGCGGGTCGCGGTCCCGGACGCCAAGCGGGCGGCGAGGAACATCCTATTCGGGCTCGATGACGTCTCCTGGGGACCGAACGACACGTTTCAATTTCCAAAGGCGGGTGGGACCGGCGCGGTTTGGAAAGGAGTTTCGAAACTGCTTTGCCAAGAGCGGCTCCATCTCGGTGTCACGTGCGAAGCAATCGATCCCCGGGCCCGGGTAGCCCGGTTTTCGAACGGTAGCGAAGTCCAGTACGACCACCTCATCTCCACACTTCCGATTCCTGAAATTATTCGTATTGCCGGTCTGAGCAAGCTCCAGCCAGCGGCGAGCCGCCTGCCGTTCTCCTCAAGCAATATCGTCGGCATCGGTTTGGCAGGTACGCCGCCACCACAGCTGGCTACCAAATGCTGGATGTACTTCCCCGAGGATGATTGCCCGTTCTATCGCGTAACGGTTTTCAGCAACTACTCGCCGCGGAACGTGCCTGCGGGCGGGCCTTACTGGTCCCTGATGGCCGAAGTCTCCGAGTCGAAGCATCGATCGGTGGACCAGGGAACGCTGATCGAGCAGACGGTTCAGGGGATGGTCAACACTGGGCTCATCGACGATCCTTCGCAGGTCGTTTCGCGCTGGAGTTTCCGCGCCCCGTACGGATATCCAACGCCCGGAATTGAGCGGGACGATCTGCTTCAAGAAATTCAGCCCGCCCTGGAGGCGCACGGCATCTTCTCACGGGGCAGATTCGGGGCTTGGAAGTACGAGGTCAGCAACCAGGACCACTCGTTCATGCAAGGCGTGGAAGTCGTCGACCGGTTGTTGCTCGGCGTGCCGGAGATGACCCACAGGTTCCCGAACACGGTCAACGATCGCCGGTTCGCGAAGAAGGTGCGACCGTGAGCGCATTCGGGCCGGCGGGGCGGGAACTCTCGATCATGATCCCAACCTACAACTGTGCGGAGCTGCTTAAGGAGACCCTTGAGGCTCTGGCACGGCAGACGCTCGACTTGTCGGAGGCGCAAATCGAGATCGTCGATGACTGTTCGACGAAGGACGATCCTGAGGCGACGGCGCGGAAGGTCTGGGGGAGTCGGGTGAGCTTTTTTCGCCAACCGCAAAACGTCACGGCGATCCCGAACTTTAACACGTGCATAGAGAGAGCGGAGAGGGAGTGGCTCTATATCCTTCACGGCGACGACTACCCGACGCTCGATGGATTGGAGGCGATGCAGGAGGCCCTCGCGTTCAATCCAGACGCGAGAGCCGTATTTGGCCGTGTGATCTTCTGCGACCAAGACAGTTCAGCGACGGCGGTATCGGACTCTTTCGGGCCAGGATTACACGGCCCACTTGTCATCAACCCCGAGATGTGGAGGGGCAGTCCCGCCCAATTCGTGGGAGTGATCGCCTCGAGATCGGCGTTCAGCATCTGCGGGCCATTCAGCGAAGAATATGTACACGTCGCCGATCTCTGGATGTGGTGGCGATTGGCTAACGCCGTCCCAGTGGCGTACACAAACCGTCTGTGTGGGTACTACAGATCACATCCCGCGAACCACACTTCGTCGCTCATCACGGAGGGTGTGAATCTGAGAGAAGCCGCGACGGTGTTGTCCCGAATCGCCAAAGAGCTATACGGGTCGGTGACTACCGCGGCGGCCGAAGGCTTCTTTGACCCGCTACTTCAGCGAATCTGGGACCAGGCGTTATCCCTGCTCGGAAGCGGTGATCGCGAAGCCTACAGTCGGTGCTTGGCGGTCGCGGTCGACACGGGGATCGACCCGAAGGGCCGCCTAGGGCGGCGAGAATTTGCGAGGAAGGCGCGTCGTCTTGCAGCGCGGATTGTACGCTGATGTACCTGGCATCCCTCATCATTTGCACGCGCAATCCAAGGCGTGAATACCTCGAGATGACGCTAACGGCGCTCAGAAAGCAAGCGCTGCCTACCGAGCGTTGGGAGCTCGTTATCGTAGACAATGCGTCCGATCCCGAATTGAAGTGGGACCTTTCGTGGCATCCTCACGCGCGCGTGGTGCGAGAAGCAGAGGTCGGGCTGAGCCATGCGCGAAGAAGAGGGGTTGAGGCATGCTCGGGCAGACTCATCGTCTTCGTAGACGACGACAACGAGCTTGCCCCGAGCTACCTTCAAGACGCTTGCGACCTCTTTTCTACCGACGAGCGTATCGCCGCCGCAGGGGGGCCCTCGGAGGGGGTGTGGGAGGATAGACCTAGCTGGGTGGAAAGGTATCAAGGGCTGCTCGCGATCGGGCATCAGACGGCAACCGATCCGGCCCGAGCACAGGATGTCGTGGGGCTGTGGGGCGCAGGGCTCGTCGTGCGCCGCGTGGCTCTGGACCACGTCTACAAGGCCGGATTTCACCCACGTTTCAAGGGGCGAGTCGGGCACAGCCTTGTGGGTTGCGAGGATTCGGAGTGGTGCTTGGCCCTGCGATTGTGCGGTTGGAAGCTACGGTTTGATCCTCGCCTCAGGATTCGTCACCACATGCCCAGAAGCAGGGCAACGGAAACATACATTCGTAGACTGGCGGCGGGGTTTGCCGAGGGTGATGTCGTGCTCCAAGAGTATCGCGACGCGATCCAGCTCATCGAGCAGCCAGATCTCCCCACCGCAAGTTGG
>DATGIR010000477.1:0-15017 GCA_035295605.1 Fimbriimonadaceae bacterium
ATGCGGGCAGCCTTCGCTTCGGGTGGACCCACGCCGTGTATCGCCCGTCGTCATCGCTTTGCGTTCGGACGTCGACTTCCAGGGCGCTCAGCATCCGCTCGGTGTGGTCCCGGCTCTTGCTCGGCTCGGAAACGCTTGTGATCCCATCCGCGGTGAGTCCGGCGAGGAGGACGCAACTCTTGATCTGGCCACTGGCCACCGGGCTCTCGTACTCGATTGCCCGTAGCGTGGCCGATCCGGTAATGCGCAAGGGCGGCGTGTCTCCCTCCACGAAGGCGCCCATCAAGCGGAGCGGCTCCGCGATTCGCCTCATCGGACGCTTCGAAAGCGAAGCGTCCCCGGTGAGCGTCGCCGTTACCGGCCGACCGGCCAGCAGGCCCGCCAGCAGCCGGATCGTGGTTCCGCTGTTACCGCAGTCGAGCGCATGCTCCGGGATTCGCCATTCGTCCGGTGGTGTTATCGTCAGCTCGTGCTCTCCTCGCCAATCCGCTCGCGCGCCGAGCGCCTCCATGCAGGCGAGCGTGGACATCGGGTCTTCTCCCCGGAGCGGCCGGTGGACACGGCAAGGTCCCTCGGCGATAGCCGCCAGCATCATGGCCCGATGGGTGAGCGATTTATCCGAGGGGGGACGCGCGGATCCCGAAAAGGTTTGAGCCCTCCCGATCGTCAGGCTTTTCACGTGTGCGAGCCGTCCTTGGCCTTCTTGGCCGCGGTGAAGAAGGCATGGATGGCGTCCCGATCTCCCGCCTCGATCAGGGGGGCCATCGCCGATAGGCGCGACCCCAGGTTCGCGATAGCGGCCGAAAGGTGCTTGCGATTCGCCATCACGATATCGGTCCAAAGCACCGGATCGGCGCCGGCGACCCGGGTCAAATCACTCCACGATCCCGCGGCAACGTCGGCTCGAGGCAGGTCGCAGGCGAGCAGCACGAGCATCCCGGCCAGTACGTGCGGGACGTGGCTGAGCAGCGCGACGGTCTCATCGTGCTCTGCCGGCGTCATGAGCACGGGGTGAGCGCCGAACGTCGGAATGATGCCGGCGACCATCTCCAACGCGCGCGGCTGGGTAACCGGGGTGGGTGTGAGAATCCAGGCGGAGTTCTCGAACAGCGACCGCCGGGCCTGAGCAAGCCCACCGCGCTCCCTGCCGGCCATCGGGTGCCCCCCTACGAATTGAGGCGCGATCGTCGGCGCCTGGGCGAGAACCGCCTCGACGATTCCCCACTTGGCCCCCGCGCAATCCGTCACCACGGCGTCGGGACGAAGGGTTCCCGCGAGCCCAATCAGCGTCGGCACAACGGCCGCGGGTGGCGTGGCGATGAAAATAAGCTTGACGCGGGAAAAGGCGGCCAGGCTCGTTGCAGCGTGGGCGATAGCGCCCCGCGCAAGGGCCTCGCCACGGACTCCGATGTCCACGTCGTAGCCGGTGATCGGAAAGTCCTGGGAGAGGTTCATGGCAATCGAACCGCCCACAAGCCCTAGTCCGATCACGCCTACGTCCATGGTTGGTTCTGCCCACCTGTCCGCGAAGGTCCGCCGCTCCTCAGCAGACCACTTCCACGGGCAGTCCGTTCCGTTCGATCACGTCCCGGAACATGAACGCAGAGGATTTGAGAATCCGCTCCTGGGTTTCGAAGTCCACGTACGTGATGCCGAAGCGAGGCCGATACCCTTCGGCCCACTCGAAGTTGTCCATCAAGCTCCAGACAAAGTAGCCCGAGAGGTTCGCCCCTTCTCGGATCGATTGGTGGCAGGCCTGGATATATCCGCGCAAGAAGGCGATTCGCTCAGGATCGTCCACCCTACCGTCGACCACCCGATCCTCGAATGCGCAGCCGTTCTCGGTAACGAGGATCTTCTTCGGGTGGTATACGCGTTGAGATTCGACGATCGTGTAGCGAATCGTGTCTGGAACAACCATCCAACCCATCGACGTGTGCGCCCGCTTTGGGTCGTCGACCTCCTCGGCATCGTTCCGTGTTTTTGGGTTCCACCGCACCGGCTTGGCCTGATAGAAGTTGAGCCCCATGAAATCGGTCGGCGCCATGACGAGCGAGGACGTTTCGGGTGTGAACTCGGGCAGCTCGTAGCGCGCCTTCATGAAACTCGGATAGTCCCCGTGGTAGATCGGGTCGAGGAACCAGCCGGCCGACCACGCGTTATGCTGCTCCGCCGCGCGCCGATCGTCTGCGGAACTCGATGCCGGCTCGGCAAAGACGTGGTTGGTGGTGAGCCCGATTTCGCCGTCAGGGATGAGTTGCCGGAACCTCCGGACTGCCTCCCCGTGCCCAAGTAGGAGTCCGTGACCCACTCGGAACGGGTCCGCATCGCTCACGATTCCCGGGGCATGAACGCCGATGCCGTGTCCGAGGAAGGCATAGCACCACGGCTCGTTGAGCGTGATCCAATTCTTGCACCGGTCGCCGAAGGCTCGAAAGCAGATCTCGGCGTAGTCCGCGAACCACCTCGGCCCGTCCGCGGACGCCCAGCCGCCTCGATCGTGGAGTGCCTGCGGATAATCCCAGTGGAACAGGGTGATATACCGGTCAATGTCCTGAGCTGCAAGTTCGTCGATCAACCGGTTATAGAAGTCGATCCCCGCCTGGTTAATCCGCCCCGCGCCGTCCGGCAGAATCCGGGTCCAGGATAGGCTGAACCTGTAAGCACCGAGCCCAGCCTGCTTCATTAGGCCGACGTCCGTGCGGTACCGATGATAATGGTCGCACGCTACGTCGCCGGTTTCCCCCTTGGCAACCTTCCCGGGCGTGTGGCTGAACGTATCCCAAACGCTCGGACCACGCCCGTCTTCGCGCGCAGCCCCTTCGATCTGATAGCTAGCGGTGGCTGAGCCCCAGACGAAGCCGTCCGGGAAGCGAAGCAAACTCATTCCACAGAGTTTGCCAGATTCACTTGGCAGGGTGCGCGTCCTGTTTTTGCTCCAGCAATTGTTTCGCGCGCCGCACCGCCGCATCGGCTTCTTCGAGAGCCTTGACGGCCGCGTCGAGCTCCGCTCGGGTAGGTCCTTGGCCCGTGCTGACAGCGGGTTTCGTACCCGGCGCGGGCTGCTTGATCGCCGGTGTGACCGGTGTTGATTCCGGCTTGCCGAACAGTTGGGCAAGCGCGTCGGCGTACGTATCGCCCATCACGATTCGGTTCCGGACCGCCAGAACCACCCGGCGTAGTTCCGGAATTCCCCTCACGGCGGACTTGCCCTGCAGGAACAGCGACTCGGCATATACGATGCTGTGCCCCACGGGGACGACCAGCAGGTTTCCGACTACGACCTTGCTCTGGTCATTCGTAAACTGCCGGTTCACGTTCGCGACCCGGGCATCTTGAACGAAGAGGTTTTCGACTTGCCAGGGTCCCGGCACCGTATCGCCCTTCGAGAAGAGGTAAAGCGTGAGCTTGCCGTACTTGTCGCCATCGCAGTGCGCGGCGATCCATCCGGACAGATTGTCTCGAGTGTAGGGCGTGAAGCCGCGTATGAGGAGAAACTCGTCGCGGCCGTCCTCTGGGAGCCGCATCTGAATGTAGTAGGGCTGCGACTGCTCCTGCTCGCCGTTCAGGCCGCGCTCGTTTGGAATCGACCATGCGTCCCCGTTTGAAAGGAACTGCTGAGGGTCGGTGACGTGGTAGGTGCAAAGGACGGTCGACTGGGCCGAGAAGAGGTCCTCGGGATAGCGGAAATGGGCCCTGAGCTCCGCTGGAGCTTCGGAGAGCGGATGAACCAAGCCGGGGTAGATCGACTCGTACGATTCGAGAATCGGGTCGTCTCCACGCATCGCGTAGGCCCTCATCTGGCCGGTGTAGGCATCCACAGTGACCTTGACCGAGTTGCGGATGTAGTTCACGGATCGTCCACCGATTCCGATGAGTTGGCTGTACGGAATCCGATCCGTCGACGTGTATCCGTCGAGAACCCAGACGATCCGGCCTCCAAGCACCACGATGTAGGGGTCTCGATCGAACTTCAGGAAGGGATAGAGCATCGAGGCCCGGTCGATAACTCCGCGGTGGAGCAGCAGCCGGCTCCCCGGAACGAGATTGTTGGTGAAGAGCAGGTTCCGCTCGCCCAGCGCGATGGTGAACGCGATCCGCGTTGCCAGGCCGTCGATATGGATGCCGGTCGTCCCTTTCCAGCGCGTCGTCGCGTTACCGGTTTGGGTGGGATAGTCGAATTCGTCGACTCGAGTGTTCACGATCGCGTAGCTATCGCCGGTTTCACCCGTCTCTTGCCGGAAGTCGCTGAAGTAGACCTGCGGGTAATCCAGCTTGAATTGAGCCGGTCCCGAAACCGGAATGTCTCCGACCAACGGCACCGGCTGTCCAAGCGAGTTCGCCTCGTTGACCGGCGCAACGACGACCCCGTATCCGTGGGTGTAAACCAACTTGGTGTTAACCCACGTCTGCGCCATTTCGCCAAGGCCCGGAGGCGAGATGTCCCGCGGCGAAACCATCACCATGCGGGTGTGGGTGGTGCCGTCAGCATCTTGAACGGGGTATCGGTCGATGTCGACGTCGTTGAAAGCGTAGTACTGCTTGAAGCTTTGAAGCTGGTCGATCGCGGCTTGGAGGACGAACGGATCCCACAGCCGCATGTTATCGAAGGTTCCCTTCGCGTCCTTGACCTCTTCCGCGGTCGGCTCCGGCGTGCTCGGCATGTTCCGCACATCGAACCCGTTGAGATCGAAGGCGTAGCGGGTTGCGTCGATCGCCCGCTGGGCGTAAGGCGCCTCAACGTGGTTCTTGTCGGGCTCAACCTTTATCCGCTGCAGGACAGCCGGGAACAGCCCCACGACAAGGAGCAGGTAGGCCCCGCAGGCCGCTCCGCCGCGCCAGGCAATGGTCGAGTTCTTGGTCGCCAGCGTCGCGACTCCGAGCACGGCCACCATGACGGCGAGGAGGCCAGTAAGCTTAAGCTGCCAGACCGCGGTGTAACCCGCACCGACGAATTGGGCGCCTTGGTCGATGCCGTAGTCGAAGCAAGAAAAGCCGATTCGGACTGCGATGATAAGGAGCAGAACGCCGAGCCATCCGATTGCGCGCGCTTTAACGCGCTGCAAATTCGCGTCGACGGCCGCGACCCGCTGAATCAGGCTCAGGCCGATGGCGACCGCTCCATGCACCAGCGCGACCAACAGCGCCAGGGAGAGGAATACGCCGAGGCAAACCTCGAGCCAGGGAAGTTCAAAGACGAAGAAGCCGTAATCCCACCCAAACACGGGGTCGGTACGGTGGAAAGAGTGCCCGTGGACAGCCAGCAGATAGGTTTGCCACTCCCCGGTGACGCCGAATCCGATCAGGACGGCCGCCAGGAGCGAGAGAACGCGGATCGCTTGGGCGCCGTACTGTTGCACCAGCATGACGATCGAGGTCAGATTCTTAACCGGTCCCTCGGGGACGTCCACGTACACGAAGCTGAACTTGAGCGCCTGCCGCCAACCGAAGCTGAGCACCGCCCAGGAAAGGAACAAAGCGACACCGAGAAGGAGGCCGCGAACCGTGTATTGGAGGATGAAGACCCGAACGTAGCCGGCGTCCTCGGAATACCAGAGGTATTCGGTGTAGGGCCCGACCACCAACAGGGCGAGCAGAATAGCGGCGGCAAGAACGACGCCGAGCGCGCACCCGAGTCGCACTCCGGGCCGACTTCCGGCGCCCTGTTGTTTCATTGCTGAGATGTTAGCCCGTGGGCGGACCCTCGCTCCCTAGAACCCTCGTTCCCTAGAACCCTGGTTTCCTAGGAGTGCGGAAGCGTTCCCTGCCCGGTGACCGGCACATTAACCCCGTCGACGGAGAGCGTGCCGTTCAGATTCTGCGTGCCATTGGCGTTTGCCGGGGGCGTGAGCGTGTACGTGAAGTAGGTCGGGCACTGATTGAAGAAGATGCCCCACTTCACCTTGTTGGTCAGAGGATCGAATACCCCGTTCTCGTTGATGTTCGTCACCGTCCAACCGACCGGGGGAGCGTCCTCGATCGCGTACGCGAGTGAGCCGTTTTTCGGAACCACGCTAAGGGAGACAACCAAAGGAATCTCGGGCGTATACGTTGGGGTTGCCAGCGCGCGCACGCCCGTGTTCGGCAATTGGGCCACTCCCGGACCGAGCGTCACCGGTGAATCTCCCGCGCAACCGACGAGAATCAGTCCGGCGACGACACCAAAGAGGCTCAACTTGACCAGATTCGAGCTCAATTCCCTCACTTGCTCCCTCCCACGGTTCTGTCTCCCGTGGTCTTCACGTCCGTGCCGTTAAACGAAACCGCGCCCGAAATTTCGGCGGCGCCCGAAGTCTTAATCTTGTAGCTGAAGATGCGCGTGCTTGCATCCATGAACGGGCCCCAGCGAATAACCATGCCCCTCGGGTCGACCACGCCTCCCGCGGAAACCGCCTTCACTTGGGCGCCCTTCGGAAGGTGCTCCTCAGCCGTGAAGGCCTTTGTTCCGTCCGGCGGCGTTACCGTCACGTTGACGAGATACCAGCCGTCGGCTTGCCTCGAAATCGAGCATCGGGACGTGCCCTTCGCGACCTTGGCCACTGCCGCCGGCTTGGCGAGTTGCGGGGCCTGGGCAATCGGCACCCAGGTGTCCGGGGCTGCCTTCGAGGGATCGTTCGAATACGCTTCCCCGGCCTTCCACAACATGATCGCATTGGTCACGAACGACTGCGGTATCGGGCTCGGAGGGTTCGGCCAAGGGGTTCCCTTCAGCCAGGCCAAACCGTAGGCGGTCACTTCGCCGATCGTAATCAAGCCGTCCTTGTTCGTGTCGGCGGGATGCAACACGATGATGACCCTGAACGTGACGTTCAAGGTATGGTTGCCGCCGATTGGCCCAACCGAATAGGTGTTGCCGCCGGTCTGAACCGGCTTGCCGTCGTAGACCCATTGATTGACCATCCACCCGGCGACGGGAGTTGCCGTGAACAACTGGCCGTTGATGATCGGCACGACCCCGCTCGGGTTGATGCTCCCGTGCGGTCCGGCCGACGCCGTGACGGTGTATTGAGCGTTCAAGTAGACCGCGGTGACCGTGACCGGTGCGGACGCAGTGAACGTGACCGATAACTGCCCTGCCGGCTGGTCCACACCGTTTAGCTGCCAGTTCTGGAACACGGAGAGGCCGCTAGTCGCCGGCGCCGTCAGCGTCACCGAGGTGTTCGGTGGATACGACAGTGTGAATAGCGTCTTGGCGCTCGAAATATTGTTGATGTCGGGTGGTGCCGCCGAGATCAGGATTCCCGAGGCCGGGTTCTGCGAGTAAACGCTCACTAGCACGGGCGCAACATACACGGCGGTAGCCCGAGTGGAACCCGCCAGATTCACGACGAGAACGTTTTGTCCCGGGGGCTGCGACGTCACTCCCAGGACCCAGTGGTCGAAGACCTGCCCCCCGGATGTCATCGGGGCGGTAAGCGTCACTTGAGTCAGATTCGGATAGTTCAAGGCGAACGGCGTCGAGCCGCTTGTCTGGCCGCCATTGTCGGCGGGGGAGTCCGTTATGAGAACGGCGTTTGAGGTGCCCTGCGAAGCCACGTTCAAAGTGACCGTCGGCGTCGTGTAGACGGCTTGCACGTTCTCCGTGTTCGCCATCGCCACATTGATCGTAGTGATTCCGGGTTGCTGAGGGATCCCGTTGATGGTCCAGACCTGGAAGACCTCGCCGTTGAATGCCGCCGGTGCCGTCACGGTCACTGTTGGGATCGTAATGGCAGTCGAATACACACGGCTGAAGTTAGTAACGCCGTTCCCGTTCCCGTTGATGTCGTTGGGCGCGACGGTAATCGGGATTCCGGTTATCGGCGTCGAACTCACATTGAGGGTATTCGTCTGCGCCGAGGCACCCGCGGCGAGGCCGAACAAGGCGATCCCGAAGAGAAGCAGGCGAAGAAGTCGGCTCATAGCTGGAACCCAAATACGACGGTCGTGCGGCCCTGTTCCCCTGGATAGAAGCTCACCCGCGTGATGTTGTAGATCGAGAAATAGACTATTGCCGGGCCGAATTGCCTATGCAGGAATAGGTTCCAGGAGGTCACCGGGTTCACCACTTGAATGTAGCTGCAACACGGCAGTCCGTTGGGGAGCAGAACGCCGGTGGCTACGGTTCGCTTCCCAAGCGTGGATGCGACGAGGGTGCTCGTCCAGTCCGATCCGTGCCACCCAAAACCGAGATCGAGCCCAAGACCCGGCGCGAACGGCAAATCGAGCGGCGGCGGTGCTCCGGGTGAGTTTCCGTTGTAGGCCGTGGTCTGGGGCGTCATTCCGGTGTGCTGGGCGTAAACCTTTGCACGGATGTCCGTGTTGCGCCCGGTGCGAATGCGCGCAGTCTCGGATACGCCGGTCGCATTGCCGGAGGAGAGTTGGTTCTGGTTCAGAAACGTTGCCGTCTGTGGGTCCGTACCTTGAACCGCGACGTCCTTGAGTTCGTGATGATAGATCGCCGAGTGTAGGCTGAGCGCCGGGGAGACGCTGCTGTCGACTCCCAGCTCGTAGGAGCGCTGCCGTCCATGCTGCGGAATGAGCACCGGCGACTGGTTGTAGGGGGTCGTCGTGTCGGTGCTTCGGTCGATCTGGTTTTCGATGACGGGAGCCGCGCGGAGCTCGTCTGGCATGAGGTCGCTCACGTCGCTATTGAACATCGCGGACACGCCGAGGTGCATGATGTTCATCGCGCCGAGGTGCAGGCTCAAATCGAAATAGGGCTCGCCGATGACCGCCACGCCGTTGCGGCCAATCATCCCCCCAAATCGGAGTCGGATAAGAGGAGTGAGGTCGCGGGTGTGCAGGAGGTAGGCAGTCCAAAGATCGGACCGCCCGTTGGGGAGCAGCTCCTCCGTCGGATCAATGACGAGTTGGTTCGTGAGCGTGCGGTTCAGCCGGGTGTAGGCAAAGCCGAGGCTCGATTTTCCGCCCCACTTCACGAGGTCGTACCGCGCCTCGCCGAATATCTGGTTATCGTTGTTGTGGGCCGCGCTCGGTGAGGTCGCGTCCGCGAGGTTGGTCGTCGCCGTGCGGTAGCCCGCGTGAAGCACCACCGGTCCCAGGTTGAGGTTTCCGTAGATGTTCGACTGCTTGAATCCGAGAATCGCGGACGGGTCGCTGGTCACGCCCGGCTCGAACGTTTCCGTTCCCGGGCGACCGCCGTTGAGATCCTTGTAGTCCAAGTGGAGGGAGCCGATCGGACTCGCCACCTCGACCTTGCCGTTAGCAAGGCTCTGGTAGGCATCCGCCCGGTTTTGGACCCGCTCCCCGTCCTGGAAGAACGTGACTCCCAAGCCGGTCGGGTCCTCCTGGAATAAGCGCTGATCGATGCCGTAGTGCTTCTCCTGCGCCGAGCCACCGGAGAGCTTGCCCGCTGTGTAGGAGGGTTCGATCGCGCCGTCGACGGCCACGGGCGCGCCACCCGCGAGTGCCTTGGTTCGATACCGTTGAGCCCCTCGCTCATCGCCGGTTACCGATGCGAACTTCGCCCTGGCTGCGAGGGCCAGCGGGTGTTCGGGCTGCTCCTCGAGCGCCGCCTTCAGCTGATCGGAGGCATCGTGAAGCCGGTTGACGATGATGTCGCCCTCGGCGAGCACCGTCCGAGCCATCACCGACTTCTCGCCGAGGTCCATCGCGCGCTTGGCCGAAGAGACCGCTTTGCTTCCTTCGCGCTTGAGGAGGTGCCCCACGGCGTCGTTGACGTAGGCGGCGCCGAACATCGGGGCAAGTTGATGAACCGCCGAAAGCTGGTCGAAGCCATCCTTCATCTTGCCGAGGATTAGTTGAGTGAGCCCGATGTTGTTCCGGAACGCGGCTTCGCCGTTGCTGATCGCATAAATGCCCTTGACGACCGAGAGCTTGTGGGCAAGCACCGAGTTCGGAGGGAGCGTCTCGAGACCGGTGACGGCATCCTGCCGTTGCGCGCGCTTCAGGCCCTCCTGAAATGCGGTCAGGGCGTTCTTCATCTGGCCGTCGGCCGCCAAGAGAATGCCGTGAACCTGAAAGTCGCTCGCGTCAGCCGTTTTGACGGTCGTGGCCGCTTTCGCGGCTGCAATCGCGCTGCGCAGGTCTCCCTTCCTTACCAAGTCGATGACGGCTTGCCGGGACTGTGCGTGCGCGCCCGCCGCGAATGCGGCGCACAGTGCAAATGCAACGAAACTTCGGCGAACCATGCGTCTGGCGGTTTTACCAGGTAAGTAGCGAAGCCACAGCACAGTTCTAAGGAAGTGCGTCGGATGCGGCAATCTATCACCCGGCAAGGCGCTACTCTCATTACTCACCGACCGCCACGTATCCTTCACGGTGATCCTCCAAGAACCATAATCGAAGCGTGTCGAACACGTTTGGGACCTTGTTCCGAATCACGACGTTTGGCGAGTCCCACGGTCCCGCGGTGGGCGTCGTGGTGGATGGCTGTCCGCCGCGGATCCCGATCAACGAGCAGTTGATCCAGCGTGATCTGGACCGTCGCCGGCCCGGTCAAAGCTCGCTGGTGACCCAACGAAAGGAGGACGACACCGTGGAGATCCTCAGCGGTGTGTTGGACGGCCTGACGCTTGGGACTCCCATAGCCCTCTTGGTGCGCAACAAAGATCAACGCTCGCGCGACTATGACGAGCTACGAGAAAAGTATCGACCCTCGCATGCCGACTTCGCTTACGACGAAAAGTATGGGATTCGAGCCTGGTCCGGCGGTGGTAGGGCTTCCGCCCGCGAAACCGTCGGACGCGTGGCGGCCGGCGCGATCGCTCGCCATCTCCTAAGCGCGGTCGGAGTCAGGATCGTTGGATACGTGGAGAAGGTCCACACGATCGAGACCGACATCGATCCTCTCTGCGTTACCGCCGAACAGGTGGAGGCAACGCCGGTCCGCTGTCCGGACCGGACCGTGGCCGCCGCCATGATCGAGCGCATCGAGACGGCGCGCAAGAACGGCGATTCCGTCGGCGGGGTCGTGCGATGCGTCGCGCACGGCATCCCTGCCGGCTGGGGCGAGCCGGTGTTCGACAAACTTGAGGCGGAACTGGCCAAAGCGATGCTTTCGCTCCCGGCTTGCAAGGGTTTCGAAATCGGGAGCGGTTTTGCCGGCACCGACCAAACCGGCATCGAGCACAACGACGAGTTCGAGGCCGATGACTCGAAAAGCGTCACCACACGGTCCAATAACAGCGGCGGCGTGCAAGGCGGGATCTCCAACGGCATGCCCATCCTCATCCGGGCTGCTTTCAAGCCGACCGCGACGGTGATGCGCGAGCAGCACACGGTTACCACCGAGCACGAAAATACGACGCTCGCCGGGCGGGGTCGCCACGATCCGTGCGTGCTTCCCCGCGCCGTACCCATCGTCGAGGCGATGGTGGCCCTCGTCCTCGCGGATCACGCCCTTCTCCAAGAGGCCGTTCGAGCAACGGGACTGAGAATCCCTTAACATTCGCTTCAACCCGAAGTTAAGTAAAATCTTATTGATCGCTGGCGAGTCGCGTATGAGAGTGCCTGACGCTGCACCTGAAGCCCCGCCGACCCCCGGCATGCCTCCCGAGCCGGAAGACGACACGACGACTCCTTCCCCTCCCGTGCCTGCGGCCGCGGTAGCGACACAGCCTCCTGCCGGCCAAAGCGTTAAGGTCAGGGCGATAGGCGTCGACTTCTTCTACGGGACCTTCCAAGCGCTCAAAGGCATCAGCCTCGACGTCCCCGCCAATTCGGTAACTGCCTTGATCGGACCGTCCGGATGCGGCAAATCGACATTCCTCCGCTGCGTCAATCGAATGAACGAGCTGATCGACGGGACCCGCATGGAGGGAACCATCGAAATCGACGGGCAGGACGTTTACGCCCCAGGTGTCGACCCTGTCGCTCTCCGCAAGGACGTGGGAATGGTCTTCCAGCGGGCAAATCCGTTCCCGATGTCCATCTACGACAACATTGCCTACGGGCCAAAGATCCACGGCGTCCGCCACAAGGACGAGCTGGACAAGATCGTAGAGGAATGCCTCGTCGCCGCCGCGCTATGGGGCGAAGTGAAGGACAAGCTCCGGCAGTCGGCGAACCAGCTCTCTGGCGGCCAACAGCAGCGCCTTTGCATCGCCCGCACCATGGCGGTCAACCCGGAGGTGATCCTCATGGACGAGCCGTGCTCCGCGCTCGACCCCGTCGCCACCTCCCGGATCGAGGATTTGATCGACGAGCTCAAACAGAAGTTCACGATCATCATCGTCACCCACAACATGGCGCAGGCTCAGCGCGCGAGCGACTACACCGGATTCTTCCTCTCCGGCAAGCTGATCGAGCACAACACGACCGAGAACATCTTCCTCTATCCCCAGCTCAAGGAAACCGAGGACTACATCTCCGGTCGGTTCGGCTAGAGCCGCCCATATCCCAAGAAACCTGGTAGGGTTGGCTCCAACCATGCCCGGCGACGCAACTCTCGACGCCATCCTGCCGGCGGGCGGGCGCCTGGACCCCGAGCTCGCCGCAAAGGTCGGCACCGACGTCAAGGCGCTCATCACCATCGACGGCAAGACGCTTCTAGAGCACGTTTTCGATGCGATCCAATCCTCCGGCGCCGTACGGCGAACCGTGCTCATCGGAGGGCCCGAGGTGCGCGAGGCGTTCGGTTCTCGGGCCACGCTCGTCTTGGAAGAGGCCGATTCCGGCCCGGCGAACATGTACAACGGCCTGGAGGCGCTCATGGCGCAGCCGGACCCGCCTACGCGTGTCCTCCTGTCGACAACGGACCTGGCTTACGTCCGCGGAGAACACGTGCGTCGGCTCATTGAGATGGCGCCGGAAGGCCGGCAAATCATCGTCCCCGCCGTCAGGCGGGAAGACTTCGACGCCGCGTATCCTGGGACCTCCTCAACCTTCGTGAAGCTCAAGGACGGCGAGTTCACCCTCGGCGGAATGTTTCTCATCGACACTGCCGCCATGCGTCGAATGCGCCCGCACCTGGAGGCCGTCTTCAATCAGCGAAAAAGCAAGATCGGCATCGCCCGGCTGATCGGGCTCGGCTTCGCGATCCGATTCTTGATGCACTCTTTATCTCTGGCCGACGTTGAACGGAAGATAGTGACCCTGTTGGAGTGCACCGCCGCCCCAGTCCCTGGGGCCCCCGTTGAGCTCGCGTACGACATCGATGACTGGGAGGATTACAGTTACGCCGCGAACCGGAAGGTGAGCGCCTGATGGCGGCGATTCCGACCCACGCCCTATCCAAATCCAAGTTGTCAGGCCTGGATCACCTGCGCATCAGTCTTTTCTGGTTCGGGTTTAACTTCGTGTGGGGTGGCTTCTTCGGTCCGCTGCTGGCGGGACAGATGACTCAACTGTCGCCGCTTCACGCCGCCGCGACGATCGGTTGGCTCAGCACGATCGCTGCCATCCCCGCGATCCTCGTGCCTCTCCTGACAGGGCCGTTTTCGGATCGTTGCCGCTCGCGGTTCGGCCGTCGGAGCCCGTTCATCCTGACGGGAAGTCTCATCGGCGTTGCCGGCCTTCTCCTTATGGCGGCATCCTACGCCGCACGGAACCTGGCGGGCTACATCGCGTGTTACCTCCTGCTTCAAATCGGAACCAACATCGCGTTGGCGGCCTACTCGGGCGTCATTCCGGATCAAGTCCCGATAGAGGAGCGCGGCAGAGCCTCGGGGATGATGGCGGTGATGTCCCAGGTCGGGACC
The DNA here is from genome assembly GCA_035295605.1 of Fimbriimonadaceae bacterium. Classification (GTDB taxonomy): domain Bacteria; phylum Armatimonadota; class Fimbriimonadia; order Fimbriimonadales; family Fimbriimonadaceae; genus DAIDHV01. Next base: position 13,665 of record DATGIR010000477.1, read on the forward strand.
CTGGCGGGAATCATCACGTGCGCGATCGTGCTCAAGGGTCAAGTTTGGTGTCAGTTCGCGATGGCGGGGGTCCTCGGGCTCTTCGGTTTGGTGACCGTTTGGACCCTTCGCGATCGGCCCATCCAAGGTGAAGCTACACCGCTCGACTGGCCAACCTACTTTCGCAGCCTTTGGATCGACCCGCGGCGCTATCCCGACTTTGCCTGGGTTTGGCTAACGCGGGCGCTCATGATGCTCGGCTTCTACATGATCCAGCCGTACATCCTCTACTACCTTCGCGACGTCATCCATGTCGCGGAGGCCGAGGAGACCGCCGGCAAAGTGCTCTTCCTCATCCTCGTCGCCGCAACGCTGAGCGGATACTACGGCGGAAGGCTCTCCGATCGAATTGGGCGCAAGCGGCTGGTCACCCTCAGCACCCTCTTGATCGCCTCAATGTGCGTGGTCTTCGTGTTCCTGAACAGCCTGGTGCAGGTGCTCATCGCGGGCGTCGTGTTTGGCATTGGTTACGGGGCCTACATCAGCGTGGACTGGGCGCTTGGAACCGACGTGCTTCCGAACAAGGAAGAGGCCGCCGCCGACATGGCCGTCTGGCACATCGCCATGACGCTTCCGCAGATGTTTTCAGCCTATGTCGCCGGAACGCTCATCCTCGATCACATGATTGCCGGACACTACGTTGCGCCGGACGGGCAACGCGTGGCTACATACAGTCACGCCGGATACGGCGCGGTGTTCTCCTTGGCCGCCGTGCTCTTCTTCATGAGCGGCGTGCTGGTTCGAAAAGTGAAGGGCTCGACGTAGGCGAGGCTACTTCTTCTCTTTTTGCGCGGCCATCTGGTTGCCGTAGCGCCGCATGAACTTTTCGACGCGTCCGGCGGTGTCCACAAGCTTCTTCTGGCCTGTATAGAACGGGTGGCTGAAGGCCGAGATGTCAACGGTGACCACTTGGTGCTCGACGCCGTCGATTACACGGGTGGTGTTTGTCTTCATCGTGCTCACGCCGGTCCACTCGTGGTCGCCGTCCACGAACAAAACCGGATGCACTTGAGGATGGATGCCTTCTTTCATATCTAACCCGAGCGGCTATTATGGCACAAGCCGACGACTGAACCTATACGATGCTTCCTCTCGCACTCCTCATCGCACTCGGCCCGACGAAACACCCCATCGCCCCCACTAGGGCGGAGTTGGCAACCAAGTACAAGACGTTCAATCAGGCGGTCATCAGGAGCGACGCCGCCGCATGCGTCAAGCTCATGTGGCCGGACTATGTTTACGTCTTCAGCGACGACACTCTCATGCGGCGCCAGGAGTACCTCTCCCGTCTCTTCACGACCGTGCATGACCTGA
>DATGIR010000478.1:0-2409 GCA_035295605.1 Fimbriimonadaceae bacterium
GTGGTCGGTACCTGGCAGGCCTATTTGGGCTCAGGGAAGGCGGCGAAGCTGTACTACGGCCGGCCGGAACCTACTGAAATCGAATTCCGCGACGACGGGACCTACTCGCTGCGCTTGATGTGGGGGGCGCGAACCGTGGCCCAAACCGGGGGCGACTATCGAGTCGAGGACGACAGAATCCAGCTGGAGCCCTGGGAAAACCTGGATCGGGGGGTCTGGCCGGGAAGGGAGGAGGCGAGGCTGAGTCCGAGTGGTCGGAGCTTCGTGCTCGAGCTGTCTCCCAAAGCGCGGATCCGCCGGGCCGAGTTCGTCAAGTCGCGATTCCGGTAGTCCGGTTACTTCTCGAACAACCTCATCGCCAACCCCAAGGCAACCGCCGTCGCTCCCGGGGTCCAGGTAATTCGACTGTACGTACTACGTGTGACACTCACAGAGGCGACTTGCAGGTCGAGCCCGGATAGCTGACACTAAGGGCGTAGCTCACCCGGAGTCCACCATGAAGCGACAGTTCACCTACGACGGATTCAACATTTTGCGAAACACCGTGCCGGCATCGTCCCCCAGCTCTCCGCTCCACGAGTCGACGATTCGGCATACCCAGAAGTCGCTCATCGAGCAGATCGGTGTCGTCCGGGCCCATCAGCAGTCCGGCGCCGAGCTCGATATCGAGTTCGTTCGCAGCCATGGGCTGGCGATCGTGCAGCTGTGTGAGGAGCTGCTCCACGCCGGAGCCCGCGCGGTCGGTCCCTTGTCATGATGCTTCGCGTGGCGGACCGGGGTCGACCCTCCGTCCGTTCGCTCCGCTCTCTTTCCCCGCGGGAAACCCAGCTCATCCTGCTCGCCGGGGACGGGCTCACCGACAAGGAGATCGCGAGCGTGCTCAAGATCAGCCCGGGCACGATCGTGAACCTCTGGTCGCGCCTCCGCGCCAAGCTCGGTATCTGCTCCCGCTCGGCGGCTGTCTCGATGATGTCGGCGGTGGTCGCTCGGGTCAACTCGGTGTTCGGTTACGACGAGTCCCACAACCAGTGCACCGAGCGAATGCTCGGCCAATTGAGCGGCATTCGGATCCTTGTGAACCGGAAGCACATCATCCTTTCCGCGAGCCCGAAGGCGGAGATGCTGTTCGGCCTCCGGCAAGGCCATTCGCTCGCCCCCTGCGAGCTCGCATCGGAAGGCAGCACTTGGGCGCCCCCGCTCGGCGGGGAGCCAGGGTTAACGGTCGAGCAGATCGAGGTTCGGCGGGGAAGCGAGTTCAAGCGCTTCGAGGTCCGATCGAACGTTTTCGACGACCCGATCCTCCACCGGGTGGCGATCGTGGAGTTTGCCTCCGAACCCCGGATTCAAGCCGCCTGCTAGGGTTCTTTGAGCTGGCGTAGCAGCTCTTTCGGGGCCATGCAGCGCCAGGCCTCGAGGATCAACTCTTCGAGAGCGTCCGGCTCGATTTTCTCCAGCCGCACGAGGATGGCGGGGAAACCGTTGTAGTGGGGTTCGGTGAAGAACCTCTCTGTGTCGGAGGCGAGCAGCAGCTCCTTGGCACTCAGGCTTGCCACGCGCACGGCGAGGACGTTTAGGTTCGGCACGCGGGCCCTCTTGGGCTCGACCCGTTCGTTCCACGCCCAGATGAACCCCTTGTGCTTTCCCTTGATGGTGAAGCCGAAGGCGAAGTAGCCCTCGCCCTCGCTGACCCCCGGCAGGCTGAGGGCGATACGGCGAACGTCGTCAGTGGTGGCCATGCTCGGTTCCGGCCGCGGCCCGGAGCGTCTAAGGACCCTCGTGCGTAAACTTGACGTCCATGACCTGCCCGGCGATCGTATAGGTCCCGACCGACTTGATCAAACTGAAATCGGCGAGCGAGTAGGTGCTGGTGAGCTTGTATTCGCCACCCGTCGTATAGGATGGCGTCATCTGGATCACCCACTCGACCGTCAGCGTCTTCGCAGAAGCGTCCGAGCTCGCGAGTTTGCCCGAGCCATCGAACGTCACGTCCTTCGACTCGTTTTGCCAGTGAACGGTCACCGACTCGCCGACCTTCGCATCCTTGTTCGGCGCGATGCCGGCGAGGCATCCGAACACTGCGAACTCCGTGCCATTTTTGATGCTCGCTCCGCTCGGCATGTTGTCGAATCCCACTTTGGAGGTTAACGGTGGAATCGGCTCCGTGGTCCCTAAGCCGGTCCCGACCGTCGTGAAGTCAAATCTCGCGACGGCGCCTTCAGAGGTGAGGGAAGTGATCGTTTCCGTGTACTTCCCGGCGGCGATCGCCGGCCCGCCCTGCGGTCCCATGGCGTAGGTGTAGGTGTCCTTGGCGCCCTGCTTGAAAGTACGCTTGAAGCAAACCGATGTGGGGTCGAACCGGCCCAGCGCTGCGAACGGCAGGGCGGCCAGGATGAGCAAGGCTTGCGCACG
>DATGIR010000479.1:0-3346 GCA_035295605.1 Fimbriimonadaceae bacterium
TGGAGTCCTCACTTAGGAAGAACGGCGCCGTCAGCAAGGCCAGGACACCAACGTTCAAGGCCGTACTTCGAACACGTTTTGCGAGCCAGTACGCCGCCGGAAACGCCACGACGAACTCGATCAGCGTGACCGTGATCGCGATTCTGAAAGTGCGGACAAGTGTCGCGCCTCTGCCGAATGCGGTCAGCCCGCTCCATGCGGAGGTGCTGAAGTGCCATTCGATGCCGAGTTCGCCTTGGCGAAGGAACGAATAGATCAGCGTTAGCACGAGCGGCGTCACGACGAGGGCCGCCCAGAACACGGTGAATATGACAATCGGGATTGCGGGGCGCCGGATCTTCACGCCGGCGCCCCGCTGCGTCTCTGCGGTGCTCACGCCGACTTGAAGCGCTCCCATTCGGACTCGATCTCCGCTCGGTACTGCGGGGCGGCGTTCTGCCAGAAGTACTTGGAGCGATACTTCGTGGTGGTCTCCTTGTATTTCTGGAGAACGTAGGTCCGATCGGCAGGCTTGAACTGAGACGGGTGCGCCTTCACATAGGCGATACCCAGGTCCGGCCGGCCGGTTGCATAACCCTGCTCAGCTGCGATCTGGGCGGCGTACTGACCGCCGAGGAAGTAGTTCAGCGCGTCGTAGATCTGGGGATTGTTGGCCGAGTGGCTCGGAACCCAGAAGGCACCCATCCACTTGTTGTAACCCTCCTTCGAGTAGGCGTACTCGACCTTCTTCCCTTGCGCCAAGAGAGCTCGGATCACGGGCTCCCAAACGTTCGCGACGATCACTTCCCGGTTGCCAAGGAGGCTGATTGCTTCTTCCCAACTCGTCCAGAACGTTCGGAACTGACCTGCCTTCTTCCGCTGGATCAGAAAGTCGACGACCTTCGAAGCCTCGGTCGGCGTCATGTTCGACGGGTCGCTGATCTTCGCGTAGCCCTTGTGGATCATGTAGGTGGCAGCTTCCGGAAGAGTCGTCAGCCAGTTGTCCTCGATCGCGACCTTCTTGAGGGTGCGGTTGTCCTCGAAGAGAACGCTGTAGCTCGTCACCGTTCCCAGATCCTTCGGGTAGTAGCCGAAGGAGTCGGCGTTGTAGACACCGGGCACCCCGAACGGCTTGCCCTTGTACGTCATCTGGGGGTTGTAGAGCACCGTGTGCGGGATCTTCGACCAACCCGGCATCTTCGACGTGTCCGGCGCGACCAGGTACTTCGGACCGAGGATGTTCTGGACGCCCCCATCGAAGAACAGGAGGTCGTTGTGATCGGCAGCTCCGCCCGTCACAACCTTGCTGACGAACGGCCCCGTCGCATCAGCGACGATCGACCAGTTCATCTTCTGGCCGGTCGCCTGGGTGAATCCGCTCCAGCTCTTCAACTCTGCGTAGTTCGGGCCGAAGACACTCAGGGTCGTTGAACGTTCGGCGCTGGTCGCAGCCGAGGCGGAGCGGGCGGATGCAAGCACTGCCGGTCCGAGAGCGAGCGCCCCCAAGCCGACCAGGCTCCGCCGCAGCAGCTGATCGCGCGTAAGCATTTCGCGGTGGTAGGAATCAACATGATCGAGCGCGTCGGGCATTAACGACCTCCCTCGAATTCAGGTGGCAATCACGATGCTCATAGCTGGGTCAATCATCACTTCAACTCTCCGGCCCACCTCCTTGGCCGAGTCCGGGCTCCCGCGAGCGATGATCTCGACGTCGTTGTCGAGCCTCACGGCAGTCTCGGTCTGGGCACCTCTGTAGGAGTGGCGCACGACCACACCCGACAGGCGAGGTAGCGACGGATCTCCGTCCAACACAAGGTGCTCAGGCCGTGTCGAGAGCCACACTGCTTGTCCCTCGTTCACACGTTCGCCCCCCGTGTACAAGCCGCCGACAGCGACCCCTCCGTCGACGATGACGGAGGCGCGACCACTCGCGTCCACCCGCGCGAGTTTGCCGGGGATCAGGTTCGCAGCGCCCATGAACTCGGCCACGAAGCGGTTTTGCGGCCGCTCATAGACGTCCTTGGGCGTCCCGAGTTGCTGGAGTTTTCCCCCGTGCAAGACAGCCAGCCGATCGCTCATCGTCAGGGCTTCGTCTTGGTTGTGGGTGATGTAGACGAATGTCATTCCGAGCGTCTGTTGAAGCTGCTGCAACTCGAACTGCATGTCGGCCCGCAACTTCTCGTCGAGCGCCCCCAGCGGCTCGTCGAGAAGGAGGAGCGCAGGTCTGGTCACAAACACGCGCGCCAGCGCGACACGCTGACGCTCTCCACCGCTCAGCGTTCCCACCGTTCGGTCATAGAACGACGGCAGTCGCACGACGGCAAGTGCTTCCAGCGCCTGCCGCTTTCGTTCGGGCGCAGGCACTCCTCGGAGCTTCAGCCCGTATTCGACATTCCGCCCAACGGACATATGCGGGAACAGCGCATAGTGCTGAAACACCGTCGCAACATTCCGACGATGCGGAGGAACGTCGGCGAGGGGGACCCCAGCGAGCGTGAACCGTGCCGCCGAGTCCGGCTGTTCAAAGCCCCCGATTATGCGCAGGAGCGTGGTCTTCCCAGACCCGCTCGGCCCGATGATCGTGAAGAACTCGCCCTCGTTGATCACGAGGGATACGTCGTCGAGCGCCACCGCCTCCGAGCTGAAGCGCTTCGACATCCCGAGAATCTCGAGCAGGGCCCGCTCGCCCTGGCCTTCTGCTTGTTCGGCCTGAACGCCCTGCGTCGCGTTCATGCCCGCTGAATCCGCCTAACGTCGCAGCCGACGGGGGATGCCGGCGGTCTCGACGGCATCACGACAGCTGCTCCGTCAGTACCCGGACGATCCAGCTACCGCAGCACGCCGCGCGGCCATGCCGGGGACCCTCTCCATCGTGCGACCGACGTGTGATCCGCCCACCCTAAGCCAACTCGACCCGTGAAAGCAAATCGATTTGAACCCATGCCCAGCCTCAAACGTGATCACCTCCGACCCCCTCGTGCCCTGAGTCCGATCGAAGATCGGCGGATCTCCAGCTTCGGCTGAATGACGACTGGGCCGCCCACCCCACCGGCAAGACGCTCGAGCAACAGATCAACCGCGGCGCGCCCCTGCAACTCCGGCGCAAGGGCAACGGCAGTCAGAGGTATTTCGACCGCCAATGCGCGAGGCGAATCGACGCCGCACGCGACCAGCAAGTCGTCAGGCACGGCAACCCGTAGCTCCGCAGCAGCATTCAACACGGCGGGGCCGTAACCCTCGGCGAGCGCAAGCACCGCGTCAGGACGGTCAAGCCGATCCAACAGACGGACCGCGGCAGATCGCGCGCCCTCCGTGCCAACGAGCTGGATCATCGGCGTGACCGAACGGTCGATGCACCACTGCCTGT
>DATGIR010000480.1:0-13924 GCA_035295605.1 Fimbriimonadaceae bacterium
AAACCAGTTGCTCGACCTCGGCAACCCGCAGGCGTGGCGCTGGCTCGTCGAGCACACCGACAAGCTGCTGGTCGATAACGGCATCGACCTCTACCGCCAGGACTTCAACATGGACCCGCTCGAGTTTTGGCGCGCGCACGACGACGCCGACCGGCAAGGGATCACCGAGAACAAGCACGTGGTGGGCTACCTGGCGTTTTGGGATGAGCTCCGGCGATGCCATCCGAACATGCTCATCGATTCCTGTGCCTCGGGCGGGCGGCGGAACGACCTGGAAACGATGCGCCGCGCGGTGCCTCTGTGGCGCAGCGACTACGCCTACGAGCCGATCGGGCACCAGGGAATGACGTACGGCCTCTCGCTCTGGCTCCCCTACCACGGCACGGGAACGGTGGCGACGGTGGACGCGCCGTACTACGGCGGCGGATTTACCCCGGTCCAGCCCTACGCCTTCTGGAGCAACGCGGCGCCAAGCCTTGGCTCCGGGATCGACGTGCGCGTCGACACCATCGACTATCCAGCCCTGCAAAAGCTCTACGCGGCGTGGCGTGAGCTGAGCGAGTTCTACTACGGCGACTTCTATCCGCTGACCCCGTACAGCCAGGCTGACCAGCAGTGGATGGGTTGGCAGTTCAACCGCCCGGAGCGGGGCGACGGCGCGTTCATGGCCTTTCGCCACGCCAAGGCAGGGGAATCGGTTCGGGTCAAGCTCCGCGGCTTGGATCCTGCCGCGAGCTACCGAATCGATTCGATCGACGCCGCCGACTCGTACGCGGGCCGGCGCTTCACCGGGCGCGAGCTGATGGAGGAAGGAGTGGAAGTGTTGATTTCCACCCAACCGGGCGCGGCCGTGTACCGCTACCGGCGCGGCTGACCGGCCGGCTACCTAGCGGTCTTTTGTGGCGACGAGGAAGAGATGGCGCTCCCCGGGGAGATCCTCGACCTCGTGCCAGTCTATGTGGAAGCCGGCGTCGGCAAGCATGCGCAGGTTGGTGGCGGCGTCAAAGTGCGACCACGTCATCGGGGCGCCGTAAAAGTCGTCGTGCTGATCCGGGTTGTCGTCGACGCCGAGGCTCAAAAGCAGTTTGCCGGACGGGTTCAAGATGTCCGCGAGGCGCACGAAGAGCGCTTCGTGGAGCGAGCGATCCACGTGGATGATGGCGAAGAACGATACGATGAGATCGAACCGGAAGTCGGGCGGCGCGGACCCCAGGCGCACGAACTGTTCGATCGTGGCCTCGACGAACGTGGCGGCGGGAACATGGCGCCGTGCAAGCGCGAGCATGGCCGGGCTCACGTCGACCCCAGTCACGGCGAGGCCGCGCTCGGCGAAGTACTTCGTGATCGGAACCCCGGAGCCGCAGCCGAGATCGAGGACGTCGCCGGAGGCCGGGAGCAGCGGGCGCAGCCCATCCAACCACGCGACGTTGACCGCCTCGCGCGCGGCACGCCCGGCATGGTAACGCTCGGCGATGGCGTCGTAGCCCGACTGGACGACCCGGGTGCGTTCGTCCATCGGCTACGTCGACCGGGCGGGCGGCTTCAGCTCGTGTAGCAAAGCTGCCGGACTTCGCGCCTGTAACCGCCCTCGGTCGGCACGAAGATCGCGCACTGGGTGAGCTCCTCGCTGTAGACGTGGAGGGTCACCGATGGCGTTTGGTCCGCGTTCTCGATCGTGTGGTAATCGAAGGGCGGGATGAGCGCGCCGGCGTCGGCCACGCCGGCCATCACCTGCTTCTCCGGCTTGAATTGAACCACGCCCGCATCTAGATCGCCGACCGGCGAATAGGAAACGACCTTGATCCGGCCGCGGTAAACGCACTCGACGCACCAGTGGCCGTCGTGATCGTGGAGCGGGGTGCCCTGGCCGGGGCCCCAGACCATGGCGACCATGGAGTAGCGCATGGCGGGATCGCGGTGGACCAGACGCCGCGCGTACTTGTCGGGCGCCGGCACGAGGAATGGCGCGGGGATGAAGTCGCCCCCGCTTTCGGTGATCTCGTGGAGGATGTTCTTGACCGCGTGGCACCTCTCGGTGCAGTCACCGATGGTCATCGCGGAGTCGAGCCGCGCTACCAATTCATCGAGCCGGTTGTTTGACATCGTGGTCCGTGCTGCAAGTATAGCGGGGTGGAGGATGGAGGATGGAGGTTGGAGGTTGGAGGTTGGAGGGTGGTGAGTCGGTAGACTCTCGCGGATGAAAGTTCTGGTTGCCGACAAGTTCGAAAAGAGCGGACTGGACGGCCTGACGCGGCTCGGGGTCGAGCTCGATTACCAACCCGATTTGAGCGGCGACACGCTTCAAGCCGCGCTCGCTTCCGGCGGCGTAGACGTCCTCATCGTGCGCGGCACCAAGGTTTCCGAGCCGATGATTCAGGGCTCGTCGCTCGCGCTCATCGTCCGCGCCGGCGCCGGATATAACACGATCGACGTCGCCGCCGCCAGCGCTCGCGGAATTCGGGTCAGCAACTGCCCGGGGAAGAACTCGCAGGCGGTCGCCGAGCTCGCGTTCGGGCTGATGATCTCGTGCGACCGGCACATTCCAGACAACGTAGTCGATTTGCGCCACGGCAAGTGGAACAAGAAGACCTACAGCAAGGCGAAGGGGCTCTACGGACGCACGCTGGGCCTCATCGGGATGGGGCGAATCTCGCAGGAGATGATCTCGCGGGGCAAGGCGTTCGGGATGAACGTCGCCGCGTACTCACGCTGGATGACGCCGGAAACCGCGGCCGCCCTCGGCATCAGCCGCGCCACGTCGGTGCTCGATATCGCGAAAATGTCCGACTTCGTGAGCGTGCACGTCAGCCTGACGAGGGAGACCCAGAGCCTGCTAGGCAAGGAGTTCTTCGCCGCGATGAAGCCCGGCGCGGTGTTCGTCAACACGAGCCGCGGCGAGGTGGTCGACCAGGCGGCGATGGAGGCGGCCCTCGCCGAGAAGAACCTCACCGCCGGTCTGGACGTGTTCGCCGACGAACCGAGCGGCGGCGACGGTGAGTATTCAGGCAGCTTGAAGGACAACCCGAGGGTCTACTGCACCCACCACATCGGCGCGAGCACCGACCAGGCCCAGGAAGCGGTGGCCGAGGAAACGGTGCGGATCGTGCGCGAGTTCCAGTCGACCGGCGTTGTGCCCAACGTTGTCAACGTAGCCAAGGGAGAGACGGCGACCCACTTGCTCGTCGTCCGCCACGCCGACCGCGTCGGCGTGCTCGCCCATGTGCTCGGCGTCCTGCGCGAGGAGGGCATCAGCGTGCAGGAGATGGAGAACGTGGTCCTCGGCGGCGCCAAGGCCGCCATCGCCCAGATCGCCGTCGACAAATGTCCCTCGAGCGATGCCATTGTCGCCATGAAACAGAACCCGAACGTGTTCGACGTGAGCGCGGTCGCCATTCAGAAGTAAACGATGATCTCCTCCCTCCTCCTAGCCCTCGCCATGCACCCCTCATCTCCGCCCCTGCCGAAGCTCCTCGAAGGCGTCTACCGAATCGTCTCGATGGGCGACAGCATTACCGCCGCGAACGACCCCGGCCACGGCTATGTGGCAGTTTTGCGCAGCCGGCTTCGAGCTCTGAATCCCGATCAGAACTTCGAGCTCATCAACGTGGGGATCGGCGGGCAAAAGGCGCCAGACATGCTCGGCCGGTGGGACCGGGACGTGATCCAGAAGAACCCGGATCTGGTGACACTGAGCGTCGGCATCAACGACGTGTGGCACGGCTTCTACGACAACCATCCGAACGGCGACGGGCCCAAGGGCGTGGATATCGAGACCTACCGGAGCGACGTGGCAAAGATGGTGGACTCCGCACTGGCGCACCACATGAAGCTCGTCCTGGTGTCCCCAACCGTCATCACCGAGGATGCCACCAAGCTCGAGAACCGAAAGCTCCAGGGTTACGTGGACGCCGAGCGCCAGATCGCCCGCGAGCGGCACGTGCCGTTCGTCGACCTCCACGCGACGTTCGTTAAGCGCCTGAGCCAGCTTCGCACCGGGCCAAACGATTCGACCCTGCACCTGACGACCGACGGCGTACACATGCAGCCGGCCGGCGACAACTTGATGGCCTACACCATTCTTCTCGGCATGGGCGTGCCCAAGGAAGAGCTGACCGATCTGGCTCCAAGCGGGTGATTTGAGCCTTGCTCCTCTCGGTCAATAACCTCAAGAAGTCGTTTGGGGCGGACGAGGTCCTGACCGGCGTCACCTTTCGGATCGACCCGCGCGAGAAGGTGGCGCTGGTTGGGCGCAACGGATCCGGCAAAACGACCCTCCTGAAACTGGTCACCGGCCAGATGGAGCCCGACGGGGGGTCGGTGAGCCTCGGCCGAGGCGTCAAGGTGGGGTACCTGCGTCAAGAAGGCTCGGTTGCCGCGGATCGGACCGTGCTCGAGGAGGCCCAAGCCGCGCAGGAGGAGAGCCTGGCCCTTCGCGCGCGGTTGACCGAACTGGAAGCGAAGCTCGCCGGCGGTCACGCCACCCAAGACGACCTCGACGAGTTCGCCTTGGTTCACGAACACTTTCTGGAGTCGGAGGGGTACTCGACGGAGCACGACGTCCGCGTCGTGCTCAACCGCATGGGCTTCGAGGAGAGCGAGTTCGCCAAGCCGACGTCCGCGCTGAGCGGCGGTGAAAGGACCCGGCTCGCGCTGGCTCGATTGCTTCTCGAAGAGCCGGACCTGCTGATTCTCGACGAGCCGACCAACCACCTCGACTTGCAGGCAACGGAGTGGCTCGAGCGCTGGGTGATCGGCTATCACGGCGCGGTCCTTCTGGTGAGCCACGACCGCACCTTTCTCGAGTCGACCGCGGAGCGGGTGCTCGACATGCGCGACGGTCAAGTGACCACGTGGCCAGGGCCGTTTCCCAAGTATCTCGAGCTCAAGCGCGAGGCCGAGGTCCGCCTCGAGACGGTCGCTAAACAGCAGGCAGCCCAGATCGCGAAGATGGACGAGTACGTGCGCCGCTTCATGAACTCGCAGCGCACGGCGCAGGCTCGGGGCCGCCAGAAACTGATGAACCGGCTGATCGAGAGCCGGGTCAAGTCGCCCAAGGCGGAATCGGGGATGAGAGCCGGGTTCGCGAAGTCCAAGCGCTCGGGGGACCTGGTCATCGAATGCAAAGAACTCTCCATCGGGTTCGGCGGCGCCGACCTCATCAAGGGGTTCGACTGGACGGTTCGTTACGGCGAGAGGTGGGGCGTGATCGGCGAGAACGGCGCCGGTAAGTCGAGCCTGCTCAAGGTCGTGCTCGGCCTGCTGCCCGCTAAGTCGGGCGAGACCCGGTTGGGAGCCGGCGTCGCCGCCGGCTACTTCGCCCAGGATGCGGAGACCCTCGACCAGTCGATGTCACCCCTTGAGCTCATGGTCTGGGAGTGCGACCTCAACCCCGACGTCGCGCGCAATCTGCTTGGCCGATTCCTGATCGAGGGCGACGACGTCTTCCGTCCGATCAAGACGCTGAGCGGCGGCGAGAAGAACAAGCTTTCGTTGGCTCGACTCACCGTCCTGAACCCGAACTTGCTCGTACTCGACGAGCCGACCAACCACCTGGACATGGCGAGCCGCGAGGCGCTGGCGGTCGTGCTCAAGGAGTTCACGGGCACCTTGGTCCTGGTGAGCCACGACCGCTGGCTTCTCGGCGAGACGGTCGACCACATCCTGGATATCCGCCGCTCGGGGCCGGTGGTGTACCCCGGCAGTTACGGGGACTACCGCCGCCGTTCTTCCACGACTCGAACCTCGCCCACGGCCAAGCCGCAGGAATCGCCAAAGCCGGCCGTGCCGGTTGAGCCGGCGTTTTCGCCCCATGCCCTGAGCAAGGAGATCCAACGGATGGAGAAGGTGGTCGCGGACATCGAAGTCCAGGTCGCGGGACTCGAGGGGACGCTGGAGGCGCTCGAGCGGCAGCTTGCCGACCTGCGCCCCACCGACGACGTGATGGAGCTCACCCGGCGCCACGGCGACCTCCAAGAGTCGATCGCCGGGTCCATGAGCGCCTGGGAGGAGCACTCAAGCCGCCTCGAGGCGCTCCGGGCCATGCGCTGAACTGCGCCAAAGTCGGGCTCGGACACGTATAGTGACGTTGTGATCACGCCATACGATTGGCAGGAGGGAATAGGCAATCGGGCCCAATACATCGAGGGCAAGCTCGAGGCCGGATCGCCGGTAGTCGGGCTCTCAGTTGCCGACGGCGTGCTCCTCGTCACTTACCGGCGCCAGTCCCGCAAGCTGTTCGAGGTGTACGACCGCATCGCCTTCGCCGCCATCGGGCAACAGTCGGACGTCGAGGCGATACGCATCGCGGCCGTCGACTTCGCTAGCCGGGAGGGTTATCAGCGCAGCGAGCAGGACGTGACGATCCAGCGCATCGCCTCGGCGGTCAGCACGCCCATCAAGCGCGCCTTCGGCGACTTCTCGAGCGCACCGTTCGTGGTCCGGAGCTTATTTGCCGAGGTTAATCAAACGGCCGACGCGGACCTGTTCTATACCGTCGACTACACCGGCGACTACGCAGTAACCCGAGGTACGGCCGTTATCGCCGGAGAGGAGGCCGTGTACGCCGCTCTTGCCGGCCGCCTTGGCGAACTGGACCGCACGAAGAACGCGGCGGACCTCCTGGACGGGGTGCTCGACTTGTGGCAAGCGGCGATCACACCGGAAGACGGCTCGCGCGAAGAGGCGATCGAGGGCATGCGCCCGGAAGCCCTGCTCATCGAACGTTCCGACGTGCGTGTCGACCGGTTTCGAACGCTGACGCCCGAAGAGTAGCTGCGATCATGGCCACCGTCCAACGACCGCCGGAGTCACCGTTCTCTCTTCGCCTTTTCAAGGCGTTCGGTATCCCCATTCGCGCGAACATAACGTTCATCTTCTTTGTCGCGTACGTCGCCTGGTATTCGAGGCCGGACGCTCTGAACGGCGTCATCGTCGCGCTCATGCTTTTTGCCTGCGTGCTTCTGCACGAACTGGGACACGCGCTCGTGGCGCGGCGATACGGCATCCAGACGCGGGACATCACCCTTTACTTCATGGGCGGGATCGCGATGCTGGAATCGAAGCCGAGGCCGAACGCCGAGTTCTGGATCGCACTGGCGGGCCCGGCGGTGAACCTGGCGATCGTGCTCTGCCTGTTACCGTTCGAACTCGGCGCCCAGAGTCGAGTCGAGGGCTTTTTGAACGGGGCGGGACGGCTGACGCTGATCGACGTGATGTTCGGGGCGAATCTGGTGCTGGCTCTCTTCAATCTGCTTCCCGCCTTCCCGATGGACGGCGGACGGGTGCTTCGGGCCCTTCTCGGGATGTGGTTGCCGGAAGTACAAGCAACGGGCATCGCGGCATCGATCGGCCAGATTCTCGCGCTGCTGATGTTTTTGGTCGGAATGATGTACGGGCAATTCGCCCTGATGCTCATCGCCCTGGTCGTGCTGTTCGGCGCGGGACAGGAGGTCAGCGCAAGCCGCACGCGCTCGGTCATCGCGGGTCACCAGGTTGCGGACGCCATGCAGTCGAGCTTCAAGACCATCGAAAGCGGCGCGTCGATGGAAACGGCGGCGCAACTCCTCGTCGAGGGAAGCCAGCATGACTTTCCGGTCGTCGCGGGCGAAGAGGTGATCGGCGTGCTAACCCGGAACGGAATCGCGCGCGGGCTTGCCTCGGAGGGCCCCTCGGGCTACGTGGCGGGAGTGATGAAGCGCGACTTCAAGCGTGTGACCGCGGACACCTTGCTGGAAGATGCGGTTGAGATGTTCGGAGACCGGGAAGAAGGCCCTCTGCTCGTGATGGCAGGGGATGAACTTCGGGGAATGCTGACCCGCGAGGGAGTTAGCGAGTTCATCATGCTTCAGGATGCCCGAAGCCGAAACCGGCCGCCCGGCCGGCGATAGGTTTTCAGGTTTTCAGGTTTTCAGGTCGCGTGCGCTTGAGATGTCCCATGAGCAGGGCGATATCGCTCGGTCGTACACCCGGGACCCTCGACGCCTGCCCGACCGACGTTGGCTTGATTCGTCCAAGTTTCTCTCTGCTTTCATAGCTTAATCCGTGCAAAGCCGCGAAGTCGAAGCCGGTCGGTATCTTGATCGCTTCGAGTTGGACGGCGCTCGAAACGACGCTCTCCTGCCGCAAGAGGTAGCCGCTGTACTTGGCGGCAAGCTCGATCTGAGTTCGGGCCTCCGGATTCTCGGTTAGCTCGAGTTCGAGCTTGCAGGCGTCGGCCAGCATCACCGCCTCGCGCATCCCGATATCGGGGCGGCGCATGAGCTCGAAGAGGGAGACTTTCGCTTCGACGCGGCAGATTTCATGACGATCGAGGATGGCGTTGTGACCGGGATGAATCTTCGCCGCCTCCAACGCGGCACGACCGGCTTGAATCGCCTCGTGCTTGGCTTCAAAACGGCGCCATCGCTCGTCATCGCACAGCCCGACTTCACGAGCCAGCGGCGTCAGACGCGTGTCGGCGTTGTCGCTGCGAAGGGTGAGCCGATGCTCCGCCCGCGCGGTGAGCATTCGGTAGGGATCGTCCACCCCCTTGGTCACGAGGTCGTCGACCATCACCCCGATGAAGCTCTGCTGGCGGGGGAAGTCGACGGGAGGTTCACCCGCGGCGTACCGTGCCGCGTTGATCCCGGCGACGATGCCCTGCCCCGCCGCCTCTTCGTAGCCGCTCGTGCCGTTGATTTGACCGGCGAGGAACAGGCCTGGAACCGACTTGGACATCAGGTGCGGGGTCAGACCCAGGGGGTCAGCCATGTCGTACTCGACCGCGTAACCGGGGCGCAGCATCTCCACGTTCCGCATTCCGGGCACCGTCCGAAGAAGCTCGAGCTGGATCGTGGCGGGAAGCGAGGTCGACACGCCTTGAACGTAAACCTCTTCGCCATCCCAGGTTTCAACCTCGAGGAAGATCGGGTGGTGTTCCTTCTCGGCGAAGCGAACGACCTTATCCTCCACGCTCGGGCAGTAGCGCGGACCAACCCCCTGGATCGCGCCCGAGTACATGGCGCTTTCGCTCAGGTTCGCCATGATGACCGCGTGGGTTTCCGCGTTCGTCCACGTTTGCCAGCAGCTGAGGAGGCTCCGCCGAGGTCGCAGGGCGTCGTGCTTGAAGCTGAACGCGCCCGCTTCCGGCTCCGGCCCCATGTGCTCGCACGCAGCCAGATCGAGGCTGGATAACCGGACTCGGGGGGTGGTGCCGGTCTTGAACCGCCGAAGCTGATGGCCGTTCCCGGCGAGAAACTCGGAGAGTCCGGCGACTGCCGGCTCGCCCAAGCGTGCTGCGCGAGTCTTAACCTTCCCTTCGTGGCAGAGGCCATTGAGGAACGTGCCGGTCGTCAGGACGACCGCCGGCGCCTCGAGCCTCGATCCGGAGCCAAGCTCAACCCCGGCGATCCTTCCACCCACGGTCAGGAGCGTTTCGACGGTTTCCTCGATGAGGGCTAGACCGGCCGTCTGCTCGAGCGCCTGCCGCATAAGCCGGGGGTAGAGCTCCTTGCACACATGGGCCCGTAGGGTTTGAACGGCGGGGCCCCGGCCGGTTCCGACCCGCCGAATGTGGGTCACCGCGTAGTCGGTGGTCACGCCCATTTGCCCCCCGAGCGCGTCGACTTCCCGAGCCATGTGGCCCTTCGCGGGGCCACCGATGGAGCAGTTGCAGGGAAGGTGGCCGATCCGGTCGAGGCGGAGGGTGATGCAGGCCGTCTTGCGACCGAGGCGGGCGGCAGCCAGTGCGGTCTCAATTCCGGCGTGCCCGGCGCCGACCACGATGACATCGAACCGCTCCATCGGCGTACAGTATGAGAGATGCGCTTCGAAGTCGCCCTTTTTGCCTACCAACGCGAGCGGCACGGAGCCTCGGTCTGCGTCGAGTCCGAACCGACGGTCTCGGGGGTCTTGGCGGCGCTCGCCGAATCCGGCATCCAGGTGGAGCATTGCCGGCTTGCGGTGGACGAGTCCATGGCCGGTGGCGACGAAAACCTTATGAGCAGTTCCCGGCTTGCGCTTATTCCGCCGGTGAGCGGGGGTTAGTCGTGCTCGAAGGCCATCACGGTTCCTAGCGCGCGGGCCGGGCCGTTGTCGTCATACACGATTCGGAGTTCGGTGGTGATCCACCGGTAGTTTCCGTCCGGTGTACGGAGCCGGTGAGTCGCACGCACCTTACGCTTGCCCGACTGTAACGTGTTGTCGACGAAATTGCGCGTCAACTCCTGCTCCTCCGGATGGAACTTTGAAAGGGCGGCCTCTCTCAGGTTCGGGTCCTTAGGATCGATGCCGAAGATCTCGCAAAAGCCCTCATCGGCAGAAAACACGCCGGTTCGGATGTCGCGTTCCCAGTAACCCAGTTCCACGCGGGAAGTCGGTGTGTTGCCGAAGTCGAGATTGGGTGTCCGCTTACCGCGTAGGAGCACGGCGTGGCCGCTCGCATCGCGCTGCACGCGAACGAAGGAGCTCGTGGATTCCAGCCCGAGGGGCGTGATCATCCGAATGTTGTGGGTGTAGGTTTCCAGTTGGTTGGAGTTCAGCTCCTGGTAGAAGCGGAGGATGTTCGCCGCATCCTCGGGGTGGATCTGGGCCAGCACTTCGTCGTAGGGAATGTCCTTGAGGGTTGCCGCCTCATCGACGGGCGAACCCGGCTGCAGGCTTCTGTAGACCCACTGAACGAGATCGACTTCCCAGTCGGCGTCGACGCCTTCCATCACGGAACGTGGGGTCGACTCCTGGACGTAGGCCACTGCCAGGGCACTGCGAGGGACCTCGCCCATCTTCCCTCGAATGCGCACCCAGTAGGTTCTGAGCGTATTTGGGGAGATACCTAGCTCGCGACAAATCTCCTTGTCCAGGTAACCGGCCGCAGCGAGGCTTAGAACCTCGCCCTCTCGCTGAGAGAGCGATTCGAGTCCGCCGCTTTCAATTCCGCGCACCTCGACAACCGGCCTCTTTGCCGGGTCGACTCTGCGAGCCATACGGTGATTGTATTAGACGAAATGAGTTCGCAAACACCGGTTTTTCGAGGTACGTCGCAAACAAGTGCGACAGTTATCGCTAAATCGACGTGCCCAACATGAAGTTTTGGCTCGCGGAGACTTGCGTTACTCCCAATTGGCGGCCAGCAAGCCGGCTACGCGCTCGAGGAGTTCCTCGTCCGAGGAGTCGAATGCCCCGACCTGATGGCCGTCGATATCGATTTGACCGAGCACCTTTTCTTCCCGCCGGATGAGGACGACAACCTCGCTCCGCGTCTTGGTGCTGCAAGAGAGATAGTTGGTCAGTTCCCGAACGTCGGCGATGACCTGGTTCCGGTCATCGGCAACCGCCGTTCCGCACACCCCGCGGCCGACCGGAATCCGCGTGTGATCGGTTTCCTCCCCCACATAAGCGTCGAGCACCAGCGTGTCCCCTTCCAGCCGATAGACTCCGGACCAGTCGTAATTCGGAAGTCCGGCGAGGAGCTCCATCGCCTCAGCTCGAAGCGCAAGCCCCTTGGACCGGCTTGCCGCGAGGCGGGCGACGAGGCGCTCGGCCTCGGGGTGGGGAATCACGGCTCGAGGTTACCGGGAAGGGGTGTCTGCCAACATATCGGCGTGGATCGCGTGTTCGTCCGGCTGCAAGAGGAGCCCCTGGATCCAGGGGAGATCCTGCGGCTGGTGCAGGACGACACGCGCGGCGGCGTGGTGCTCTTCTTCGGTGACGTACGACGGGTTACCGGCGAGGTTCAGACTGAGCACCTGGAGTATGAGGCGTACCACGAAATGGCGCTCAAGAGCATGCGCGAAATCGGTGAATCGGCGGCCGGCGAGTTCGACGCCAAGGTTGCGCTTCACCATCGGCTGGGCAAGCTCATGCCTGGCGAGACGTCGGTGATCTGTGCGGCCGCGTGCGCCCACCGAGCCCAGGCGTTCGAGTGCTGCCGCCGGCTCATCGACCGGTTGAAGGAGGATGTGCCGATTTGGAAGAAGGAATTTGGCCTCGACGGTGCGGAATGGAAGTAGGAATTCAATGCCCATGAACCTCGTTGACGTCACGATCATCGGCGGCGGGCCGTGCGGCCTCTTCGCCTCCTTCTATGCCGGAATGCGCGGCATGTCGGTTCGGATGATCGATTCCCTGCCGGAGCTAGGCGGCCAGCTCACGGCGCTCTATCCGGAGAAGTACGTCTACGACATGCCCGGCTTTCCTAAGGTCCTCGCCAAGGACTTGGCGCGCGACATGATCAAGCAAGGCCTAGAGTTTGGACCGGAGGTGGTGCTCGGCCAAACCGCCGCGCAGCTTCGAGCGACCCCGGACGGCTACGAGATCGAAACGTTGGAGGGCTCGGTGTTTCCCACTCGAACGATCATCGTGGCGGCCGGCGCGGGCGCCTTTCAGCCCACCAAGATCGGGGTCGAACGCGAGGACGAACTCCATGGGAAAGGTGTGCACTACGGTGTGAAGGACCGTTCGATCTTCGCCGGCAAGGATATCGCCATCGTCGGCGGCGGCGACAGCGCGTTCGACTGGTGCGTGGAACTCGACGAGGTGGCGGGCGAGATCATGCTCGTTCACCGCCGCGACGTCTTCAAGGCGCACGAGGAGACGGTCCAGAAGGTCAAGAACAGCCGGGTCAAGATGCGGCTATTTGAGACGGTCAAGGAGCTACACGGCGGCGAATGCCTGACCGGTGTGACGTTGGAGAACTCCCAGACGAAGGAGACCGAGCTGGTCGCGGTGGACGCCGTAATCGTGAACATCGGCTTCAAGTCGAGCCTCGGCCCGATCAAAGATTGGGGCTTTGAGATCGAGAAGAACCAAATCAAGGTGAACCACACGTACGAAACCTCGCTTCCAGGGGTGTATTCGGTCGGGGACGTCTGCACCTTCGACGGGAAGATCAAGCTGATCGCCACGGGGGCAGGAGAGGCCGCGACCGCGGTATGCATGGCTAAGATGCGGTTGGATCCGGCGGCGAAGCTCTTCCCGGGCCATAGCTCGGATATGGATTTGAGGTTGTAGCCGATGGTGATCGCGGTGATGGTCGCGTTTCTCGCCTCGGTCTATATCGTGTGGCGGATCGTCGGCGCGGTGCTCAAGCTCGTCATCTTCCTCGTGGTTTTCGCCGTGGGCTATTGCGTCGCGTACGGAATCGGGCACTTTGGCGGCCACCCGCAGGAGCCTTGGGTCTACGCGCTCGAGGCGTTGGCCCTGGCTTGGGCGGTGAACCTAATTCGGGAGAAGATCGCACGCACGGTAGCGATGGTCGCGATCTTGGCGGTCGGGCGTCTCACCGGCTGGTTTGGGCTGGGGAGCAAGGCGATCGTGCCCGAACCTCAAGTTTCGAAGGTCAAGCAGGCTCAGCCCCATAAGCATTAGCCCGGCGTCACGGCGGCGAGGGCCGGAGGGACAGGCTCAACTCGTGGAGTCGTTCGAGTTGAGCGAGCGCTTCGCGCGCAGCCTTTAGGCTGGAACGGGCGAACCGAATCTCGGCGCCCGGCCTCAGTTGGGCTAGGGCCGGTAGGTCGGCCGAGATCACCGTGGCGGCGCGTGGATAGCCGCCGATGGTCGGCCCGTCAGGGCCGAGGATGATCGGCAGGCCCTCGGGGGTGATCTGGACCACGCCGGGTGTCGCGGGTTCGCTGGGAAGTTCAAGAGCGTGCGCCATTCGCGGCCCTTCGAGGCGGATGCCGACCCGGTCGGAGTCGTTGCGAACGCGATAGGCGTTCTTGAAAAGCCGGTCGAACTCCGTCCGTCCCGGAAGGACGTGCAGGTAGAGCCCGGGAGCGCCGAACGCGTTAGGCGTCGAAAGCGCTTGTGAGATCAAAGGGACTGTGCCCTCGCCCAATTCGAGTACGTCCCCACGCTTTACCGAGCCGATCAGATGTTTGAACCCGCCGGAAGCGGCAAGCCACTTTCGCGCCCCCCGAAGCGGAACGTCGAACGTGATGGTCGAGCCGGC
>DATGIR010000481.1:0-8984 GCA_035295605.1 Fimbriimonadaceae bacterium
GGTCACGGAGGCGAAGACAAAGAGGTCGGCGGCCGCATAGAAGGGATCGACCTCATCCCGGTGGACGAAACCCACGAACTTGACCCGGTCGCCGATCTCGAACCGCCGCGCCAGGGCCTGGCAGGCTTCGCGGTAGGGGCCGTCGCCCACGAGCCAGAGGCGGACCCCGGGATGGTCGGCCATCACCATCGCGGCGGCTTCGAAGAGGGTCTCCATGTTCTTTTCAACCGCGAGGCGCCCGACGAAGAGGAGGATTCTTTGCTCCGGCGCAATGCCAAGGCGTCGGCGCGTTTCGCCGCGTTCGAAGAATCCGGGCGGTCGGGCTCCGGTCGGAATCACGGTGGCAGGGCGGGTCACGGAGTGGCGTCTCAACCAGCGAAGCGAAGCATCGCTCGGCGTAATCACGTGGTCTACGCTGTTGTAGTAAAAGTTGGTGTGCTTCGCAATTTTGAAACGCGCGTAGCGCCGCGGCAGGTACGGCACATAGTGGGCATACCGGTCATAGAGCGTGTGGTAGGTCGCGACGATCGGCAGGCCGTGGGACTCCGCCCAGCGCAACCCGACGAACCCGAGGATCCCGATCGTGTGGGTGTGGACGACGTCGTACTCGTGGCGCCGGAACTTTCGCAGCATCCGGATGTACGGCGGATAGGCAAGCGGGAACCCTTTGCCGAACGGCATCTCCACGCTGCGAAAGCGATAGGTGTTCGGATCGGACTCCTGAAGGCCCGGGAATTGAGGCGCGAAGATGTGGACGGAGTGCCCCTTGTTTCGGAGCTCGGAGACGAGACTGTCGACGCTGACGCTTACACCGTTGAGGACCGGTAGAACGCTATCGGAGAAGAGGGCGATGCGCATGCTAGGTTCGGCACGGTTCTTCCCGGCGCATCTCTAGTGACGCCTCACACCTCGGGAAAGCGCCCGTGAGCTTGAACGAACTGGACGACCCCGCTTAACCGGAACCGGCGCTGCCCGCCGCTCGTACGGTGATGGGTTAGCCACCCGCGGTTTGTATAGCGGCGCACCGTCGCCGGGCAAACGCCGAGGAGACGGCTCGTCTCCTCGAGGCTCAGCTCGGGATCCAGCAGGCGCTTGATCAGATCTTCGCGGGACTCTTTGAACTCACCGCCATAGTAGTTCGCGGTTACCGCGTCGTCGTAGAACGAGCATAGGAATTCGATGTTCTTGGGCAGTGACTCCCACACGCTTTGGAGGTGGGGGTCGATGGTTGCCGCCGGCGCCTCCGGGTCCTTCACCCGCCGCGGGCGCGGCGCCCGCATCTCCGTCTTCCGGAACTTGCCTCGCTCCGCGCGGGCCTTCTGCTTGTCGGCCCTGCTCTTGACGGCCGACCCGTTGAGGTAGCCGCCGATCGAAGGTAACTCGATCTGGCCGTCTAGGGATTCCGCCGCCGGGAGCCTTTCGGTCTTGGATTGCGTGTCGAGGAATGCACTTTCGATATAAGCAACTGGGTCAAAGTCCTTCGTTTCCAAAACCATTCCTCGGGCGGGGCGCCAACTCGGCGGCCCGGTGCATTGTACTTAAACGCAACCCCTCGCGCGCTGGCCCATCTGCCGGTTTCCGGGGAATTCCATCACTGGACGAACATCGCATCGCCGAAGCTCAGGAGCCGGTAGCGCTCCTGAACCGCTTCAGCATATGCGCGCATGATCGTTTCGCGTCCGGCGAAGGCGCTCAGCATCATGAGAAGTGTCGTGCGGGGCAAGTGAAAGTTGGTGAGCAGCGAATCGACAATGCGGAACTCCTGACCGGGGCGAAGGAAGAGCTTCGAAACCGTCGTCCCCGGCGAGAACCGCCGGCCACGGCTGCCTTCACGCCGCGCAAACGTCTCTAGGGTGCGGGCGGTGGTGGTGCCGACGGCAACGACGCGCCCCGCGGCAGAGGCGATCGCCTCGGCCGCCTCGGGAGTCAGCGTGCACCGCTCGCCATGCATTTCGTGACTTTCGATATCGTCCACCTGAACCGGTCTAAACGTGTCGATGCCGACCTCGAGACTGACCGCGGCAACGACAACTCCGCGTGCTCGAACGGCTTCAAGGACGGCCGGCGTGAAATGGAGCCCGGCGGTCGGCGCCGCCGCGCTCCCAGCGTCCGAACCCGGCCGCGCGTAGATCGTTTGATACCGCTCAGCCTCCTCGAGTTGGTGCGTGATATAGGGCGGGAGGGGCACACGGCCGACCTCGGACAGCCGGGCGGGGTCGCTGAACTTCACAATCCGCTCGCCGTGCGGCCCAAGGCCAACCACTTCCGCGGAGAGGCCCCCCTCAAATTCGAGAAGGATGCCCGGGCCGAGCCGGCGGGCGGGCTTTGCGAGGCACACGAATCCGCCGATCGGCAGCCGTCTCAGAACGAGCAGTTCCACCCTCCCACCCGTGTCGGCGCGTGCGCCCTCGAGGCGTAGCGCGGTAACCCGGGTCTCGTTGACCACCATCACGTCGCCCGGCGCCAGCAGCTCTGGAAAGTCGCTGAACCGTCGATGTTGGATCGTTGCGTCTGAGCGGTTCAGAACGAGCAAGCGCGATGCCGCACGGTCGGCGAGCGGCTCTTGAGCGATCAGCTCCGGAGGCAGGTTGTAATCGTAGTCGCTCAGCCGGTCCATGCGAACGCGAGCTCCAATTCGTCGAGGCTGCGAAGGTAAGGCGGCGTGCTCTCGGCGCGGCTCCGGTCAACGAGAGCGGCGCGTAACCCGGCTCCACGGGCCCCCTGGAGGTCGTCGATCGGGTCGTCCCCGACGTGCAGCGCGTGCGCCGGGGAGAGCCCCATCCTGGCTATTGCGTGGTCGAAGATCTGCCGGTCCGGCTTTTCGTGGCCGAACACGAGGGAGGGCACGACGAGGTCGAAGAAGGGGGTCCAGCCCAACATGTCCAGGACTACCGGGAGCGAGTTATCCCAATTCGAGATCGCCGCCAGACGGATGCCGTCGCCGCCAAGGCGCTGAAGCGCAGGCAGCGCGTCGGGAAAGGGGACGAAGACTCTCGAGCCGGGACCGAAGAGCAGCTCCCAACCCGCGTCGTAGAGTGCGGTGGCAAGGGAAGGGTCTTGGCCACAGCCGCGAAGCCACTCTTCGTCGAGCCGGATCCAGAAGTCTCGGACCGCGTCGTCCGACACCTGGTTAGCGGCGTGAAAGGCCGGCAACCGCTGCGCGTAGAGGGCGCCGTAGGCGTCGCCGGATCCTTCCGCGACCTCGATGCCGGCGAGTGCGGACGCCTGTTCCACCGCGCGCCGGGGATCCCACCGGGCGTCCACGAGCGTACCGGCGACGTCGAATGTAACGGCCCTCGGCTTCAACGCCGGAGAGCTCCCACCAGCCAAAGGATGAGGGAGCCGATCACGCTGACGATCAAACACGTAACGATCGGGAAGTAGAAGCCAAAGCCGTTCCTCCGGATCACGATGTCGCCCGGGAGGCGGCCGAGTGGAAACCAACCAATCCGGGATGCCGCCCAGATCAAACCGCCGACGACGAAAAGTGCGGCGCCGGCGGCCATCAGTGCTTTCCCGAGGCCGTCCATGGCTCGAAGTTTACTGGCGCGGCGCCTATCCGGCACGGCAACGAATTTTGGGCTGCCGCCGTATGGAGGTTGCGAAGCGCTCGCGCCGAGCGGGAGAATCAAGCCATGCGAATCTCGAAGTTGCTGCCGCAGATCGGCATCGCCGCCCTCGCGGTCGTGGGCTCAGCCGCCGCACAGGAGGCTTTGCGGTTGACCGCCAAGCTCGGCGAAGTCCATCGCTACAAATTGGCGGCCGACCTCACGTCCGCCAACTTCACGATCAAGCTGAGCGGCGAGATCAACCGGAAGGTGCTGCGGCTCGACCATGGCGATGTGACCCTTCAGGAAACCCGCACCAACATGAAGATGAACGTGAACGAGAATGAGATGAAGATGGACGATGCCGTGCTCGTTCGGGTGCTGCGTCCCGATGCCACGACCCTCGAGCTTCGGGGCGAGGGCGCCGGTCCGGAAGCTTATCGCGTGGCGGTCTTGAGCACGGTCAAGCTGCCCGATTTCCCGCTCGCGGTCGACAAAACCTGGACTTGGGACGTTCCGGCCGACCCTAAGCATGGCCAGGTTAAGGCGAGGGCGGAGTACAAGGTCATCGGCCAGGAAAAGATACACGAGGTCGACGCCTGGCAGATCGCCTGCTCGGTGACCGAAGAGGGCGGACCTGCCGCGGCGTCGAGCATCAGCACGGTTTGGGTCAGCAAGGCGGATGCCTCGCTGGTGCGCTCAGAGAGCAAGGTCAAGAATCTCCCGCTCACCAAGGACGAGCCGATGTCGGGAACGCAGACGCTCGACCTGGTTCCCTAGGTTGAGCCGCTGTCATAATTGCGGTCCCAGAGAATCAGCCGCAGGAACCTGGCAGGGGGCTCCAACGTACTGAATCTGCGAACCACCAGAGATGGCTGGGAGGATGAATTAATATGCGATTTTCAAAGCTATTCGTTGCGGTCGGCATTGCGACGCTTTCGGTCTTCGGCGCCGCCGTTAAAGACGGCGCCCTTCGGGTCACGGGACTCGTCGACGATACGCGTAACTACACGCTAACTGCCTCGATGGGGATCGAGGGGCTTGGCGATGCCAAGGTCAGCGGCAAGATGACCCAGAAGGTCATCAAGGTCGAAGACAACGGCAATCTCACCATCAAGGAAACCGAGACGGTCACCGTCGAAATCAATGGCATGGAGATGAACCAGCCGGAGCAGGTCGCCGTGAACGTGATTCGGCCGGACGGCACGCTTGTCGAGATTCGAGGCTCGAACAACGATGCCGGCGCCTACCGCATCGCGACGGTGGAAACGCTCAAGCTCCCTGACTTTGCGCTCGCCGACGGAAAGACCTGGACGTACGACTTTCCCGCCGACCCCAAGACCGGCGTGGTGAAAGCCAAGGGCGAGTACAAGATTCTCGGCAGCGAGACCCTTCACGGCATCGATAGCTGGAAAGTCCAGATGAAGGTAACCGAGGTCGAAGGCGATGCCCCCGCCGGCACCGAAGGCACGGCCTGGATCAGCAAGAAGGACGCCTCGCTCGTGAAGATGGACGGGAAGGCGAAGAATTTGCCGATCGCGGGCGCGCCGGGGCCCGTCTCCGGAACGGAGACCGTCGAGCTTGCCACGACCCCCGACGGAGGGAAGTAGCACTCGCTTGACGACGAGACTCCGAGTTTCGTCCCACCTGATCGCCGCCGCGCTCACCACTCTGACCGGCGCGGCGGCGGTCACCGACACCGGGCCGCGGTTCATCGGCAAGACCGGGGACTTGCGCCGGTTCAAGCTGACCCAGGCGCTCAAATTCCAGGATCAGGACCTGAACGTCTCCGCGGATGTGAACGAGAAGGTCGTCAGGGTCGACGACGCCGGGCTCGTCACGGTGCAGTACGTCACCTTGAACATCAAGGCGAAGCTGGGAGCTCAAGACCTCCCGGTCAAGGACTCGCCTCCGCTCACCGCCGTTTACCGTCCGGACGGCGCGCTCAGCGAGCTTCGCGGGGAGAACGCTTCGCCGACTCAGTACCGGCTCGAAACGTTGACCTCGGTGAAACTTCCCTTGTTCGCGCTTGCCGCCGACAAGACGTGGACGTGGGACATCTCGCCAAACGTGAAGCTCGGGATTCAGAAGTCTTCGATTACCTATAAGGTGCTGGGCGAGGAGACGGTGGCGGGAGTCGCCGCCTGGAAAGTTTCGCGCGCCATCAAGGAGCTCGAGGGCGACCGGCCGGCGTCGAGCGATGGGACGGTTTGGATCGGCAAGCTCGATGGGATGCCGATCAAGCAGGTCGACACCTGGGTGAACGCGCCGATTCCCGGGGCGCCGTTCACCGTGAGCGGCACCTTCACCCTCGAACTCCAGCCTAGCGGTTCGACGACTTCGGCCGGCCAAGGAGCTTGAAGCAGGCGCGGCAGCGCGCTTCATAGGCCTCGGTTGCCCCGATGAGGATCACCGGGTCGTCGTAGTGAGCCGGCTTTCCCTCGATGGTGCGGTAGGTGTGGCTCGCGGGCGCGCCGCAGTTCATGCATATGGCGCGGAGCTTGACGACCTCGTCGGCGATCGCAAGCAGCGCCGGCATGGAGCCGAACGGCTCGCGGCGAAAGTCTTGGTCGAGGCCTGCGAGGATGACGTCGCGCCCTTGGTCTGCCAGTCGCTGAACGAGCGGCACGATTCGGTTGTCGAAGAACTGGCATTCCTCGATACAGATCGTGTCGGTCTCGGGCTGAATGGACGCGGCGAGCTCCGGTATCCCGCTGACGGCGACCGCGGCGTGGGATACGCCCATGTGGGTCACAACCTTGCGCTCGTCGTAGCGGTCGTCGATCGCCGGCTTGAAGACCTGGACCTTACGCTTCGCGTAGAGAGCCCGACGGGTGAGGCGGATGAGCTCCTCCGTCTTCCCGGCGAACATCGAGCCGGTAATGACCGTGATCTGACCCGAGTGGCGGGGGCGGACCGAGGGCTTGTGGTTCACTCGTCGGCTCCTCCTTCCAGGTCTGCCTCCAGCATCTCTTCCATTTCGTCGGACACGTCCTCGTCCATCGCCTTGCCCATGCTCCGCACCATCTCGCGCATGGCGCTCGGCGAATCCGGCTCGCCCATCAGCTCGAGCTGATCCGCCACCTCGTCGATGCGGTCGTCCTCGTTCCGGTACCTGGCGAACCGGCTCACGAGCTTATCCGCATCGATGGCGCCACAGTTTGGGCACCGGGTGTCGTCCGCCTCGGCGGTCATCCCGATGAGCGCGGAGAAGCGCTTCCCGCAGGCTCGGCAGCGGAACTCGAAGATGGGCATGACTCCTTCGAAGTATGCCGAACCCTCAACCGGTAAACTGAAGCCGGACCCCCTAATGAGCGCCCCCTCCAAGCCCGCGTCCCGCGGTCGCGCCAAGTCGACCAATGGCTCTCGCGAATCAACCGCACGCCGCCGCACGCGAAAACCCGTTGCCGCCAAGTTCGGCCAAATCGAAATCATTGTCAACGTCTCCAACCGGGAGACTCGCATCGTCCTGCTCGAGGAGGACAAGCTGATGGAGTACCGCGTCGAGCGCGAAGAGCGCGTGGTCGGCTCCATCTTCAAGGGCATCGTCCAAAACGTGCTTCCGGGAATGGATGCCGCGTTCATCGACATCGGCCTGGAGCGGAACGCTTTTCTCCATGTCGGCGACATCCTGCCCGATGACGTCGGGGACAACTCGCCTGCTTCAATCAAACGGAGCGAGCTTCGGCGCCGCAAGATCAAGGAGCTGATCCGGCCCGGCCAGCAGCTCATGGTCCAGGTCACCAAGGGTTCGCGCGGCCTGAAGGGCGCCCGAGTTACCGCACGCATATCGCTTCCGGGCCGCTACGTCGTGCTCATGCCGGACGCGAATAACGTCGGGGTGAGCCGGAAGATCGAAGACCGGTCGGAGCGCGAGCGCTTGCGCAAGGTAGGCGACCGGATCGTTCCCCAGGGCTTCGGCCTGATTCTCCGGACCGAGTGCGAGGGCCGAACCGAGGCCGAGCTCAAGGCCGACATCGCGTTCCTCCAGCACCAATGGGCCGGAGTCATGGCGGACGCGAAACGAAGCCGGGCGCCGGCCTGCATCCACAAGGACCAGACCCTGCTCTACCGAACGGTCCGCGACATGTTCGGCGACGAGATCACCCGGCTGGTGATCGACGATCCCGAGGAGTTTGAGAAGGTCCACCTCGTCGCAAGCCAGGTCGCGCCGAGCCTTCGAGACAAGATATTCCTGTACGATCGGGACGAGCCCATCTTCGACAATTACGGCATCGAGCAGGAACTCGAGCGGCTCATGGGCCACAAGGTCGCCCTCAAATCGGGCGGCTCGTTGATCATCGATGAGATGGAAGCGCTTACCGCCATCGACGTCAACACCGGAAAGCAGGTCGGGACGACCAACCTCAACGACACGATTCTCAAGGCGAACCTCGAAGCCTGCGAGGAGGTCTTGCGGCAACTTCGCCTCCGCGACATGGGGGGCATCATCGTTACCGACTTCATCGACATGGAGTCGGCGGACGACCGCAAGAAGGTGCTCACCAAGTTCACAGAGGGCTTGGCCCGGGACCGCGCCCGAACTCGGGTGGGAAGAATCTCATCCCTAGGTCTGGTCGAGATCACCCGCAAGCGAACCGGCGAGTCGGTTACCGAGTCGATCTCCGAAATTTGCCCGATGTGCCTCGGGGTGGGACGAATCTCCTCGAAGGAGACGGTATCGCTTTGGGTCGAGCGAGACATGTGGCGGCGCCAGCAGGCGCCGGGCAACGCCTTCCTCGTCGAATGCCACCCGGCCGTCGTCGAGGCGCTCATTGGGCTGGACGGCGAGAACGTCGAGGAGTTGGAGCACCAGATGCGCAGGGGCATCTACATCCGGGCCAACTTCGACATGGAGTACGAGGATTACGAGATCACATCGGGCACGATCGAGCAGTTCGACACCGAGCAGATGGGCTTCCGCCGCGCTCAGGTACTGGAGTGCAACGTGCGCCGATCGGCGTTCGAGAACGCGACGCGGATCGTCGGATGGACCGACAACGGCTACTTCGTCGAGCTGATCGACGCGGAAGAGTACGTGGGGCACCGGGCCAAGGTGGTGCTGCAGGACATCCGCCGCTCCTACGCCGTTGCCGATGTGATCCTTCCCGGCGCCGCCCTGCAAACCCGTTCGCTGACGTAAAATCGGTCGCTGAGGCTCAAGCGTTGATCAACCCGCGCGGCGAAAAATTCGTGACCCGTATGCTCATGGGCGGCTGCGGAGTGACCCTGGTGGGCGGCTTCCTGTTCGCGCTGATGCTCGTCCAAGGGCTTGGCCAGTTCGCGAACACGAAGGAGGCGGGCGGAATGGCGATCGCCGGTTTCTTCCTGGTGATCGCGCTCGGCGGGATCGTCATGATGGTGGCCGGACTCTTCTCAGGCTTGAAGTACAGCTTCGGCAGCGAGGTTCAAACCGATCGACAGCTTCCGGACGTC
>DATGIR010000482.1:0-3034 GCA_035295605.1 Fimbriimonadaceae bacterium
AATAGGCCCGACGGAGCAAGACAACCTCGTCGTATCTTCTCCCCCCGGGGAGAAGTCCGCGAAGCGGGATGAGGGCGTGGACCGCCGCGCCCCTGTCCTACACTAGTTCGCCGCTCAGACCCCACAGGTGGCCGGCGGTCACGCGGACCCGCGCGATGCGCCCCGTCCGATCCGGCGATCCCGCGAAGTGGGCCATCTTGAATTCGCGGCTGTACCCCTGCAATAGCTCGGGACGCTTCGGCGACGGGCCCTCGACCAAGACCTCGACTTCCCGCCCCACCATCGCCGCGTTGATCTCGCAAGTGATCGCGTTCTGAAGCTGGATCAGGCGGTTCAGCCGCTCCATCTTCAGGCCGTGCGGCACCTGCTCCATCTCCGCCGCCGGCGTACCCGGCCGGATCGAGTAGGCGAAGCAGTACGCGCCGTCGAAGCGCACCTGTCGAACGATCTCCATCGTCGCCTCGAACTCCTCGTCGGTTTCCCCGGGGAATCCGACAATGATATCGGTCGTCAATCCCATCCCCGGCACCGCCGCGCGCAGTTCGGCCACGATCTGCAGATATCCATCGACCGAGTAGAGCCGCTTCATGCGCTTGAGCATCGCGTCGTGCCCGGATTGCAGCGGCATGTGGCAATGCTCCATCACCTTCGGGCAGTCGCGGATCGCGGCGATCACGTCGGACTTGAAGTCCCGCGGGTACGGCGAGGTGTAGCGAATTCGGGCCAGCTCCGGAACCTCGGCCAGCTTCCAAAGCAGCTCGCTGAATGGCACCCGCCCCTCGGCGAGGTTCTTGCCGTAAGAGTTCACCGTCTGCCCAAGCAAGGTCACCTCCCGCGTCCCAACCGCGGTCAGGGCGGCTACCTCCTCAAGGATGTCGGCTACCGGGCGCGAGCGCTCCCGTCCGCGGGTGGTGGGCACGATGCAGAACGTGCAGAACTTGTCGCATCCGTACTGGATCGGCACGAACGCCTTGAGCTTCCGCTTGCGGCCGACCTTGCGCGTGGGGATGTCCTTGACCACGGCGCCCTTCCGCTCCGGCAGCTCGATACGCATCTGAAAGCGTTTGGACTGCAAGGCGTCTTCGACCAGCCCCCGCACCTGGGAGATATCGCCGGTTCCAAGCACGAAGTCGACGTGAGGCGCTCGGCGGTGGATCTCTTCCGCACGAGCCTGGGCCATGCACCCGCACACCCCTATGACAAGCTCGGGTCTCGCCCGCTTGACCGGCACGAGCTCGCCCAAAAGGGAGAAGGCCTTATCCTCAGGCTTCTTGCGAACCGAGCAGGTGTTGAGCAGGATCACCTGCGCGGACTGGATGCTCGCGGCCTGCTTCAGGCCCATCCCCGCCAGGTGCAATTCGAGCTGCTCGGAGTCCTCGTCGTTCATCTGGCAGCCCCACGTCTGCACCCAATAGGTGCCCTTTGCCGACCGGGGCCGGGTGGCCTTTCCGAGCGCCTCGGGACGCAAAAGTGCGCTCGGCGCGGCGGGTGGAGAGAGGGTAGCCAACCTAGATAAGGTACCTTTCACGGCTGCGCAGGTTCGAACCCGGAACGTATAATCCTGGTGTGATCGCCACGGTGTTGAACCGGATTCTTCTCGTGCTCGGGTATGCCGGCGTCTGCGTGGCCGGCGTTCTCAGCCTGGCCGCTGCGCTCGAGAAGGATCCTCCCTGCGGCCTGGACAACGGGTGCGCCCGCGTGGCCGCCGACGAGACCTCCCGGCTGCTCTTCGGGATTCCGAACGCCTACTTCGGCTTCGTCGCGTACCTCGTGCTGGCGATCTTCGCCACCTACCGGGAGATCGTGGGCTTCGACGGGCCCAAGCCCAGGCTCACCATGAATCTCGGGTACGCCTTCGCCGCCCTGGGGACCATCGCGAGCATCATCCTCACCGTCATCTCGATCATGAAGATTCACGCGACCTGCAAGTGGTGCCTCGCCTCGGCCACGATCATGACGCTGACGCTCTTCACCTACATGCTCCTGACGATCAAGTCCGAAAAAGCCCCGAAGGCGCCCGCCCGCGGCGCCCTGAGCATGCTCCTCATCGTCGGCATGCCCGTTCTCAGTCTCGGCGGAATCGCGGTTGCCGCGAGGAACTTCACGATCGTGCACACGAGCGTCAAGACCCTCGATCCTCAGGTGGTGGCCGACATGGTCGGCGGCGGCCCGGCCGGAGGCACTCCCGCCGGGCCGGACATCCACATGAAGAACCCGGACGGCGTGGTGACCCTCGTCGAGTTCGGCGACCTGGACTGCCCGACCTGTAAGCACCTGTACCCGCAGATCGAGCAAATGGTCGATAACAGCCACGGCCGAATCCGCTTCATCTTCCACCACTTCCCGCTGTACAAGAAGCCGGACCATCCGGGCGCCCTGGTCGGCGCCGCCGTCTCCGAGATCGCCGCGGAGACCGGCAAGTTCTGGGAGTATCTCGACACCGTGTACGGCAACGGCGACGCCGATCCCGCCGCCCCGCCGCCGGGTCCGGACGACATGCTCAACTTCGGCCAGCACATCGGCCTGGATCGGGCCATGCTGGAGAAGCGGGTTCGAAACCTGGACGATCCCGCGGTCGCCCGGGTGACGCGAGACCTGAATCTTTGCGACAAGTACGCCATCGGCCACACGCCGGAGTTTCTGATCTGGGCCGGCAACCAGAACTACACGCAGTGCTCGGGCAACGAGGTGTTCGGCGCCCTCAAGGATCCCAAGTTCGCCAAGCTCCTCAAGGGGCCGTAGTGCCGAAGAAGCCCTCGGTTCTCGTCGCGATGTCCGGCGGGGTCGATAGCAGCGTGGCCGCGGCCCTCCTCGCGAGGAGGGGATACGACGTCATCGGCGTGACGATGCAGATTTGGCAGGAAAGCCAGACCGATCCGCGCCACGCCGGCTGCTGCTCGCTTGGGGCCGTCGAGGACGCCCGGCGGGTGGCCCGCGCGCTCGATATTCCCCACTACGTGGTGAACATGAAGGAGGAGTTCAAGGCGAGCGTGATCGACACCTTCGTCGCCGACTACGCCGCGGGGCGTACGCC
>DATGIR010000483.1:0-24014 GCA_035295605.1 Fimbriimonadaceae bacterium
ATCGCATGCTCGGGCGTCAGCATCATCTCGGAGCCGTCGAGCGGCGACTTGAAGCGCACGCCCTCCTCGGTCAGCGTGCGCATCTTCTCGAGGCTCATCACCTGGTAGCCGCCGGAATCGGTGAGCAGCGCTCCGTCCCACGACATGAAGCGGTGAAGGCCGCCCAGGCGCTCGATCAGGTCGCTTCCCGGTCTGAGCTCCAAGTGGTAGGTGTTTGCCAGGACGAGTTGGTATCTCAGCGCCTCGAGGTCCTCCGAGCCCACCGTCTTCACTGTCGCCTGAGTGCCGACCGGCATGAAGGCCGGCGTCTCGACGGTCCCGTGCGGGGTGTGCAGCCGTCCGCGCCGGGCGCCGGTATGCGGGCAGACTCCGAGCAATTCGAATCGGACCAAAGCTGAGCCGGATTATGGGGTTATGTGCAGTTAAGTTGCCGGGATCGCAACGAATGGGCTCCCATGGACGGTCCTATCAATGTGGAGAACGGTTGCGGCGCGCTCTTTGTAAGTAGGCTTCGGACGGTTTCGGTCGTGGCACTCGGCGCCTTCGTGGCGATTTGCTCCGCCCAGGAGTACCGCGTCATCGATCTCGGACCAATGCGGCCCGAGCGACGCATGGCATTCGTGGGGGGCACGGGGTTCGAGAACCTCGTGATCGCCGGGCACTCGGATGTCAACGGCGTCGAGAGCCCCTTGCTCTTTTCACCCCAAAACAACCAGGTCAGGTGGCTGAGTACGTTGCCTCAGACTCGCTTCGCCCTGGCTTACGGCGTTAATTCATCGGGCGACGCGATTGGGATGAATGCGAATCTTGAAAATGGGCACGCCGATGGGCACGCCATTTTTTGGTCCCACGAGGGAGGAGTGATCGATCTGGGAGGCGGCGGCGCCGTGGCCGAAGGGTTGAACGACGCGGGGATGGTTGTCGGCATCGGCCCTTGGATTCACTCGAAGCCGATCGGCGCCCCCTCGTATACCCACGCATTCGCTTGGACGCGGGCTGAGGGGTTCATTGACCTAACACCTGACCCGACTATGGATAGCCACGCTTTGGCCGTTAATGGCCTCGGGCAAGTGGTGGGTACCGCGACGAGGAAGAATGCGGCAACGTGTGGATTCGTGTGGTCCAAGACGAAGGGCCTGCTCTGGCTGGACGCTCCGGGCGACGCCTCTACGGTTGTCCCGAAGGCGATCAGCAACACCGGTCACATCGTCGGCCAGCTCTATCTCACGGACGGTCGAACGGCTGGGATCATGTGGGATCCGAGCGGCAAGCCGCTGCGGCTGGGCACGGCCCAGAGCCAAATGTCGGATGCGATGGCCATCAACAACCACCAGGCAGTTGTTGGCTACTATGGCGCGGGTGTTTTGATAGGCGCCCGTTGGACACAGGCAAAGGGATTGGAGCGACTCGACAAGCTCGTGCCTCCGAACTCCGGTTGGACCTTCCAGGCGGGAACCGCCATCGACGACGATGGAAACATCGCCGGAATTGGCGAGTTCAAAGGTCAGCCTCATGGGTTCCTCCTGGTTCCGGTCAAGGCAGATGGAAAGTAGCGGCTCAAGGATCGGCGTACAGCCGGCGCAGCGAGTTGCGCGCAATTGCCGCTTCGCTTTAGCCGTACTGACCGTCGCCTGCGCTACCACCGCAGTTGCCGAGGACAAATATCGACTGGTCGACCTCGGCGACTTTCGCCCGTTCAGGCAGATCCTCACGATGCCCGACGGAAGCTACGTGATGGTTGGCTGCTCCAACGTCGAAGTCAACCCCGTCCCGATGGTCTGCGTCGTCAAGGGCACGAGCGTCCAACTCCACCAATTGCCGGGCGGGAACGGGATGGCGCTCGGAGTGAACCACCAAGGAGTCGTCGTCGGGTCCATCTTCGCCCAGCACGCCGTGTACTGGTCTGCAACGGGTGAAGAAGGCATCGTGGATCCGCTTGGGGACGAAGTCGACGTGATCAACGAGAGGGGGACTATGGCCGGGCGCGTGAGGCCCGCGAAACAAGATGGCCAGCTTCCCGGAATCTGGATGAACGGTCGGAGGCTGAACTTCTTACCTTCCTTTGTGATCTCCGGAAGCATTTCCGGACTCAATAACAGGGACGAGGTTTCCGGCAGTGGCGTCACGCCGGAGATGAAGGCTGCTTCCGGGGCGCGCGCCTTCAAATGGTCCCAGAAGCTTGGCTTCCAATGGCTGCCCATGCCCGAGGGCGCCCAACTCACCTGCGACAGCGGGATCAACGAAGCGGGGGCAGTGGTGGGGAACGCCGAGTTCGGCGTCGCGGGCGAGGCGATCCTCTGGGATCCTGATGGCACCCTCCACGTCCTCGACAAAGGAAACTCATGGATGAGCTCGGCGACCTCTATCAATAACAAGGGGATGGTAGGGGGCTATACCAACGACATCGCCTGGATTTGGAAGAAGGAGACGGGCGTCGTTAAGCTGTCCACCTTTATCCCGCCAAAGTCCGGTTGGATCTTCAACACCGTTTGGGCAGTGGACGATGCCGGTGACATTGCGGGCACGGGAACCACGAGCAACTCCCACCACGGGTTCCTGATGATTCCCCTCAAGTCAAACGGTTAACAGCAGCTAGATAATCGTCACATCGTTGCCGCCCGGGGTGATGTGGCCGAGGACCCATGCGGTCTCGCCCGCATCCGTTAGCGACTGGATCACGTCCGGCTCGGTGCCGCGGTCCACGACGAGCACCATGCCGACACCCATGTTAAACGCCCGGAGCATTTCGATATCCGGGACCGCGCCGACCGATTGAATCAGCTTGAAGATGGGCGGAACTTCCCAGCTCCTCCGGTCGATGATCGCCGAGCAGTCGGACGAGAGAACGCGCGGCAGATTGTCGTAGAGCCCGCCCCCCGTAATGTGAGCGACCGCGTGGATCGCCTCGCTCTGCAGAAGCGGATGGAGGGAGCGGAAATAGCAACGGTGGGGCCGAAGAAGCTCCTCGCCAAGAGGCAGTTCAAAGTCCTCGATCTGATCGCGCACGGAGAGCGCACCAACCTCGAACAGTGCTCGCCGCGCGAGCGAGAAGCCATTGGTATGCAGCCCGTCCGACGCCAACGCGACGAGGGTATCGCCCTCGCGTGTCTTCCCCCGCGGCAGCCGGTGATCCGCCTCCACGACCCCGACGATCGAGCCGATCACGTCGATCTCCTCATCGTGGTAGACACCGGGCATCTCCGCGGTTTCTCCCCCGATCAGGCTCGCCCCAACTCCGAGGCACGCGCTCGCGATGCTGCGCACTACCTCTTCGAACTGCAGTCCACGCAGGTGCGAGGTGCCGAAATAGTCGAGGAAGAAGAGCGGCGCCGCACCCTGGCAAAGGATGTCGTTGACGCAGTGGTGGACGATGTCGTAACCAAGACCGTCGAATTTGCCGACCTGCGCGGCGACCTTGGTTTTCGTCCCGACGCCGTCGATTGAGCTCACGAGCACCGGGTTCTCGTAGCCGGGAAAGGCCGCCTGGAAGAGCCCGCCGAAGCCGCCGATTCCGCCGAGCACCCGATCCGTGTGGGTCGCTTGAATGTCGCGAGCGACCGCTCGTAACGCCCGCTCGGCCGCGTCGATATCTACTCCCGCGGCGCGGTACGTGGTGGCGTCGGGCATGGAGGGAGGTTACCCGTGGCCGTTCCCCCCGCCTGAAACAACACGAGTTGGCGACCGGAGGGTGAATGTTTTGGTTTCATCGGCACGTCCGTTGGCTAGAATTCAAATCAGCGCTTGCAGTTTGTGTCTCTGACCCTTGTGGGTATCGCCTTATGACAACCATCAGCTTCCTCGTTCACGCGCTTCTAAGCGCCTCGATCGCCTGCCCAGGAACGCAGCCTCAACTCCATCTGACGCTCGGGGCCGGCGGTCGCCAGGGCGCGCTGGCGTTCGCCAAGCGGTTTGGAACCGTTCGCCCCTCCCATCTGCGCGCGGGCGAGTTTGAGCTCACCCTGAAGCCGGGCGCCGACGCACGCGCGACGCTTGCCAAGCTCAAAGCCGACCGCCGGATCGGACTCGCGTGGTCCGATGCGGAGCCACTCTCGCCTCACGCCCGGTTGCAGAGCCTCTCCGAGGTCACCCGGAAGTTCAATTCAATAAAGCCGTCGCGGGAGGAGGTGCTCGACGAGTTGAAGGAAGCACGAGTCGGCGGACGTGAGCG
Organism: Fimbriimonadaceae bacterium; assembly: GCA_035295605.1. Classification (GTDB taxonomy): domain Bacteria; phylum Armatimonadota; class Fimbriimonadia; order Fimbriimonadales; family Fimbriimonadaceae; genus DAIDHV01. Next base: position 4,169 of record DATGIR010000483.1, read on the forward strand.
GTCCTCCGAAAAGGGCCTCGATTACCTTGGCGGCTATCTCTACTTCCTTTCCCGCCGAGCCTATCCGTATGACCGCATGGACTGGTCGGCGTATGGCCCCGCGATTGATCGGGCCAACTCCATGCCCGCCTACATCCCCGGCGCCAACGGCTCGTCCGGCGCCGTCAAGGTTAAGGGCGCGGCGACTCCGGTCAACAACCGGTGGCAATTCCTCGGCCCCAAGAACATGACGTTCCCGTATCAGTGGGGCTTTGGCCAGGGACCGGGCAGCGGCCGTGTCAACGCGGCGGCCTACGACACGACCCACCCGGGAACCTACTACATCGGCGGCGCCGAGGGCGGGGTTTGGAAGACGGTCGATTCAGGCAACAGTTGGACGCCGCTCGGCGACTTCTGGCCGTACATCTGCGTCAGCACGATCGCGATCGACCCGACGAACTCGCAAATCATCTATGCCGGGACCGGAGACTTCCCTGGGTGGCAGAGCTTCTCGGCCGGGATCATGAAGTCGAGTAACGGCGGCACAACCTGGGTCAACCAAGGGCGTGCCCAGTTCGGCGGTAGCTGCGTCTCCACGGTTGTGGTCGACCCCGACACCCCCGCGACGGTGACCGCCGCAACCGGCGACGGACCCTATCACATCGAGTCCGCGGGAATGGTTTGGCAGTCGATGAACGGGGGTACGACTTGGACGCCCGTCGTTCAAACCACCGCCGACTGGTCCGACGTTTCGATCAGCCTCAAGGATGGGAGCAGCCGCCACTACTACGCCGTCGGCACCAACGGCAACACTACCTACGTCGAGCGTTCCGACAACCAGGGAGCCACGTGGGCCACCGTATCGGTTCCCACCGGCGTTGCGGGGGGCGGATCGAACCAGATCAAGGCCTCTGCCGTCGACGCGAAAACCGTCTACTTCTTCTCGCCCGTTGCCCAGAAGGTCTTCAAGAGCACGGATACCGGAAGCACCTGGACCGATATCACCGGCAACCTGTCCACGATCGGCGACTGGGGCCAATCTACGTACGACTACTACCTGACGGTCGTCAACAACGCGGGTGGCGACGACCTGTTTGTCGGTCTCATCGACGTATTTGAGCTCCCGAAGTCCAGCACAACCTGGGCGAGCGTCATTCACGCGTATAGCGGGGGCGACCTGACCCATGTAGACCAGCACTGCCTGACCGTGAATCCGAAGAACCCTAACGACATCCTGGTCGGGAACGACGGTGGCATCTATCACGGCACCCGGAGCGGCTCAACCTGGAGCTTCACGTCGCTGAACAAGAACATGGGAATCACCCAGTTCTACGACGGGGCCTGGAGCCCGACCAACCCGAGCATGATGCTCGGAGGCGCGCAGGATAACGGCTCCCCATCGCCCCTCGGCAACTTGACCAACTGGAGCGTCGTGCTTGGCGGCGACGGATTCTTTGCCGCCATCAACCCGGTGAACCAGAACATCCAGTACGCGACCGTCTATTTCGATTCGGTTGCCGGCACGACCGACGGTTGGAACACGAGCTTCGGCATGAGCCCGCCCGTCGGCGCGGGCGAGCCGACACCGTTCGTGACGATCGTGCAGCAGGATCCGGTGAACACCCAATATCTCTACTGCACTTCCAACTATCTCTATCGCTGGAACGCCAACACCCAAGCGTGGGCGAGCCACCTAGGTGGTCAATCGCTTTCGAACGGCGCCGTCATCCACTGTGTCTCCGTCGCCGCCTCCAACGGCAACGTCGTTTACACCGGCTCGGACGATGGGCGCATCTTCGTGTCTCGGGACGGAGGCTCCAGCTTTACGAACATCAATTCCAGCTCCCTGCCGAACCGGGCGATCTCCTCCATCTCGGTCGACCGCCACAACCCGAACTCGATCGTCGTCGGTCTGTCCGGCACCGGAACCGATCACCTCTTCCAGTGCGCGAACACCCAGTCCTCGACTCCGAACTACGTCTCAGTCTCCGGCAGCGGCCCCACCGGCCTGCCGGACATCTCGCTGAACTGCATGGATCGAGACCTGGGCAACCAGTCGACGACGTGGTATGTCGGCACCGACGTCGGCGTCTTCGTCACCACCAACGGCGGCAGGACGTGGATGAATGCAACGAACCCGCTCGGGTTGCCGAGCGTGCAGATCACCGCGATCCAGGTCACTCAGTATCAGTCGCTGAACGTCTCGACGTACGGTCGCGGCATGTGGCGGCTGCCGGTCGCCGCGATCGGCGGCAGCGCGCAAGCCCCGAATACGGTCGAGGCGATCGAAGGCAACTTCGTCCCGGTCCCGCCCGTTCCGGTGAATGGTTTTGTCCAGCAACTCAAGGCGGATGACAACATCACGATCGGGATGTCATCAGCGCACGATGCCGCGGCGCAGGCCCAAGTGACGTTCATGGAGGCCGACTACAACTTCGGCTCCGGTCACACCCTGGGCGGGGCCTCGCTCTCGATCACCACGTCTGCCTCTCGGCAGGTGACGATGCAGGTCTTCCTCTGGAACTACTCGACCGGCAGGTACGACCTTCTCAACACCTATCCCTCGAGTGGCAACTTGACAAATACGCTGACGATCCTGTCCTCGGCCAATCCGGCGGTGTACATGAATGCGTCGGGTCAGATCAAGGCCGCGTTCCGGGCACTCTCTCCGGATCGCAATGGGGGGCCGTTCCAACTGACGATGGACAGCTTTACGGTGTCGCCGGCGTTGAACTAGCGGAAGGAATCTGGGTGGTGGGCCCGGTGGGGATCGAACCCACGACAAACGGCTTAAAAGGCCGCTGCTCTACCCCTGAGCTACAGGCCCGAGCGGAGGAGGAAGTGTACCAGCCGACCGTCCTGCGGCCGGCTATACCGCAGCCGTCGACTTTCGCTTGACCGCCGCCGTGACCAGCCCCTGGAACAACGGGTGCGGCCGGTTGGGCCGAGACCGGAACTCGGGATGGGCCTGAGTTCCCACGAAAAACGGATGGTCGGGAAGCTCGATCATCTCGACAAGCCGGTAGTCGGGCGAAACTCCCGAAATGACCATTCCGTGCTCGCTAAGCTTCTCGCGGAAGTCGTTATTGACCTCGTATCGGTGCCGGTGGCGTTCGCTGATTCGAGCGTTTCCGTAAAGACGATGCGAGAGAGTGCCCTGAACCAGGTTGCAGGGATAGGCGCCAAGCCGCATCGTCGCGCCCTTCTCTGTGATAGCGCGCTGTTCCGGCATCAGGTGAATCACCGGATAGGGCGGGTCGGCGTCCATCTCCTCCGAATTCGCGCCGGTCAAGCCGCAAACGTTTCGCGCGAACTCGATGACCGCCATCTGGAGGCCAAGGCAGATGCCGAGAAACGGCAGGCCGGTCTCACGTGCATGCCGCACCGCTTCGATCTTCCCCTCGATGCCGCGAAGGCCGAAGCCCGGTCCTACGACCAAGCCGTCGATGCCGGCAAGAAGGGAGGTCGGATCCTCCGCTGCCTCCAACGTATCGCTCTCGATCCATCGGACGTCGACGCCGCACTCGTTGGGAATACCGGCGTGTATCAGCGCCTCGTTGATCGACTTGTAGGCGTCCCCGTTCGACGTGTACTTGCCGACGACCGCGATGGTGCATCGCTGTTTCGGGTTCTTGAGGACGTCGACGATGCTCTCCCACCCTTCGAGATCGTTCAATGAGGGCTCCAAACCCAAGCGCAGGCAGACGAAGTCGCCGAGACCGGCGCGCTCATAGGCCACCGGAACCTCATAAATCGTCGCTACGTTCCGCGACTCGATGACCGCCTCCGGCCCGACGCCGCAAAACAGGGAGATCTTATCGCGAACGTCGGTTGGAAGGGGCACGTCGCTTCGGCACACAAGCACGTCGGGCTGGATGCCGATCTCGCGCAGCTTGTAGACCGAGTGCTGGGTCGGCTTGGTCTTCACTTCGCCCCAAGGACCGACGGTCGGCACGAGAGTTACGTGAACGTAAAGCGTGTTCTCGCGGCCGAGCTCGTCGCGTCCCGCCTCGATCCGCATCTGGCGGATCGCCTCGAGGAAAGGTAGCGATTCGATATCGCCGACGGTTCCCCCGATCTCGGCGATCACGACGTCGGCTTCCTGCTCCTTAGCGAGCCCGGTGATCCGCTTCTTGATCTCGTTCGTGACATGCGGGATCACCTGGACCGTGCCACCGAGATAGTCGCCCCGGCGCTCGGCTGCGATGACCGACTGGTAGACCTTGCCGGTCGTCACGCTCGAGCCGGCCGTGCAGTTCACGTCCATGAACCGCTCGTAGTGGCCGAGATCCAGGTCGGTTTCGGCGCCATCTTCTGTGACGAACACCTCTCCGTGCTGGAATGGGTTCATGTTTCCGGCGTCGACGTTTATGTACGGGTCAAGCTTAAGCGGAGCCACCGTATAGCCGCGGTTGCGGAGCAACCGACCCAGGCTCGCGGTGGTGATTCCTTTGCCGATCGAACTCACCACACCGCCGGTTACGAAGATGTATTTCGTCATCGCTCAGCCACCCATGACCCACGAAACAGCCCTCGGCCATGGGCCGGGTCTCCATCGGGGAACCACTTGATTATATCAGGGACGCCGGTCATGATGATTTCGCCGCCGGGAACTTTGGCCTCTTCAAGTTGAGGGGCGGAACCGACGATTCTCCTTGTGCCGGTTGAGCCAACGGAGTCCGGGCAAGGTATTGTGAACGACCGTGTTTGTTAAGAAGCCGCTGTTCTTCGTGGCCCTGTGCGCCACATCTGTCTCTGCCTTCGCCGACCCGTGGGCGAACAGCTCCTTCATTCACAAGTGGTCGGACGTGCAGTTCTACTTGAAGCCAAAGTACAACGGCGTCCGCTCGTGGGACCAGGAGTTCGGATTCCAGGCGACGATGTACAAGCACGGCAATGTTGCCGAGGTCACAAACTTCTGCTACGACCCGACCTATCCGCTCCGGATCGATCAGAAACCGCGCTGGTCGCTGGGCTTCCAGGTGAATTACTACCTCACTCAGCTTCCCTGGAAGGTGGCAATCTACACCAAGCCGAAAGCTTCTCCGCTGCCCTACGTCTGGAAGGATGAGAGCGGCTTTACGTGGCGCTTCTACACCTCACGAAGCCTGATCGTGTCGTCAAACCTCGCGTACGTGTTCAACATCCCCTATCATCACGGGCAGCTGCCTCAGTGGCTCGCGCTCGTCAATATCCAGTTCCCGCTCGGATAGCTCTCGTCACTCGGCCAAGTACTCGCGGACCCGTTCGGCCATCCCGCGCGTCATCGTTGGCACTGCCGCCACTTCCTCGATGCTTGCCCGGCGAATGCCTTCCACCGAGCCGAAAGCCCGAAGCAAAAGCCGCTTGCGTCGTGGGCCGATGCCCGGAATCTCTTCCAAGGCCGAGCCGGTCGTGCGCTTGTCCCGCAGCTTTCGATGATAGGTCAGCGCAAATCGGTGCGCTTCATCGCGAAGCTTTCGCAGAAGCATGAGCCCGGGTGAGTTGAGGGGTAGCTCGATTTCGCGGTAGGTGTATTTTCGCGCCTTTTCGAGGTCAAAGCCGTAGGGGGCATCCAAGTTCGGCAGCAACGGGGAGTCCGGCAGCTCCGCGGCCGAAGCCTCGATAGGTACGTAGAGCAACTCGTGCCGTTTGGCCAACCCGACCATGGGCGTGGTTAAACCCAGATCGTCGCGGGCCTTCAACGCGGCCGAGAGTTGCCCCTTGCCTCCGTCGATCATGATCAACCCCGGGAGCAGTGCGAACTTGGGGTCGCCGTCGAGATAGGCGCGGAACCGGCGAGTCAAGACCTCGTTCATCATCGCGAAGTCGTTCGGGCTCTCTGGGTGCCACCGGATCTTGAAGCGCCGGTACTCGCCGCGCGCCGCCTCCGCGTTCTCGGTCACGACCATCGAACCGACCGGCGCCGAGCCCTGGAGATTCGAAATGTCGTACCCCTCGACGCGCACCGGCGGCTCGGGCAGGTTGAGTGATTCTTGAAGCTGCTCGATCGCCGCCTCGCCCCACGCCTCCTTCTGCTGAAGCTCCTGCGCGAGCGCGGATAGCGCCTGCTCCGCGTTGGTAGCCGCCATCTCGACAAGCTTCAGCTTCTCGCCGCCTTGGGGCACCTCGACCGCGAGGGCGCTGCCTTTTCGCTGACGGAGCCACTTCTGAACGATGTTTCGCTCCTCGATCTCGACCGGGAGCAGAATCTCCTTGGGCAAGTCTGGCGAGTCGGCGTAGTACTGCTTCACGAACTCCTGCACCGCCTCCGAAGGCGCCGAGTCTGCCGCGCCCGATAGCATGAATTGGCGCTGTCCGATCAGCTTGCCGCCCCGAATGTAGAGCATCTGAATCGCCGCGCCACGCTCGTCCTTGACGACCGCGATGACGTCCTGATCCACCTGGTCGCTCGACGACACCTTCTGGCGCTGCATGACATGGGCGAGCGCGAGCACTTGATCGCGGATCTTGGCCGCCTTCTCGAAGTCCATCGCCTCGCTGGCCGCCGCCATCTCGCGCTTGAGGTCGTCGATCAACCCCTCTTCGCGGCCGTTCAGGAAACGTTCGACCCGATCGATGACCTTGCGGTACTCATCCTTATCCGCGAGCCCGGCACATGGCCCCAGGCACTGGCCCAGGTGATAGTAGAGACACGGCCGCTGCTCGGCCCGTCCGCTCCAGCTCTTTCCGCACGGGATAAGCGGAAAGGCCTTGTGCAGCAACTGCAGTGTGTCGCGAACGTTGAACGCCGACGTGTATGGTCCGAAATACTTCGCGTGATCCTTGCGAACCTTGCGTGTGAAGAGCACCCGCGGAAACGGTTCGTTCGTGATCGTGATGTAGGGATAGCTCTTGTCGTCTCGAAGCAGGACGTTGAACGGGGGGCGGTACCGCTTGATGAGGTTGCACTCGAGCACAAGGGCTTCGATCTCCGAGTCGACGACGATCGTCTCGAGATCGGCGATCCGTGAGACCATCCGGGCAATTCGAAGACCGTGCCGGGTGGAGCTTTGGAAATAGGTGCGGACCCGGTTCCGGAGGTTGACGGCCTTGCCGACGTAAAGCACGTCGCCCTTCGAGTCCCGGTAGATGTAGCAGCCGGGACTCGTTGGAAGCGATTTCAGCTTTGACTGTAGCGGCTCGGTCAGTGCGTTCGTGGCCACGTCTTCGTTAGGCGTACCCTATCTACGGCGGTCACGAGTCACGAGCCACGACTCACGAGCCACGAATCCCTATCCGCCGGAGCGGACGTAAACCTTGACCGAGAACGTCATCGTTGCGGTGGCGCCGGGATCGACGTCTCGCTCCCAGACCAACCTACCGGTCTGGTTGATGCTTCGTAGTCCCTTGACGTTTTTGCGGGTTTTGGCATCGCCGGCGTCGACCAACTCGCCCGTGTAGGGCCGGGTCACTTTGAGGTGGATGGCCTCCTTCTTCGTATTGACCGCCTTCAGGGTCGTTTGCAGGGTGACGAGATCGAAGGCGCCCGCCCCAGGAACCTGAAGCGCGACTCGCTTACGGTCGGTCTCCTCATCCGCCGACTCGGCGTGGACGTCCAGCGCCTTCGTGATTTTCACAAGGGCGTCACCACCCACGGAGGTGTACATCAGCATGTCCTGCCCGATGAGTTCGCCGCCCTTGAACGTCGTCGCCGGACCCGTGGTCAGCGGTTGCCCGACCTCGTTCTTGAATTGGAGGCTGTGCCAAACATCGTCAGGGGGCGCCGGCCGGCTTTGGGGCTGGTACTCATAAATTCGGTCGTTGCTGATCGAGTCGGCCGAGTCCCAGGTGTACACCTCCTTGTATTCGAGGGAGGCGTCGGCGAGCACATTGTAGGAGCGATCGCCCTTCTCGAGGCTCACATGGGGAAGCTTGTAGAAGAACAGGTCGCCTTGATCGAAGCCGTCGGGGGTATGGGACATGGCGCCGCCGAAGTCGCTCACCCTATCGAGGGCCATTGGCGCCGCCGCGTTTTGCGCCATCATCTGGCCCCCGATCGTAAGGCCCATCGATCGAGAATCGCGACCGGCATCGGCCATTCCGAGCGATCGAACGTACTCGTCGACGCTCGCTGCCGAGAGCAACGGGTCGGTCACCGGGAGGAAGAACACGTTCGGAAAGCCCGTCACGAGCCTTGCTTCAATGTCATGGAGGGTTCCAATGTCGTCCAGCAGCACCGCCTTGGAGACGAATTTCAGCTTCTTGGGGTCGGTGATGTCGAGCGAGTAAGCGGGCGACCATGTGAGGCCGTGTTCGAGGGCGATCATGTAGACGCGTCCCGCGTGACGGCCCTCCACTTCAATCTCCAGCGCTCGCTTGGTGCTCTCGCGCTTCGCGTCGGTCTTCGCACCGGGAACCGTAACGGAGCGGATCTGTCCGGGCTGGAGAGCTACGACGTCGGGCCCGCTCCGAATCATAACAATTTCGTTCGTGGCCGTCAGAAGCTTGCCCTCGAACGTGGTCTTGTCGTCGATTCCAAGTCGGACGTCCTTGCCCACGTTGAGTTTGAGCAACTCCTGCACGGAGGTCGCGGGCTCTTCAGAGTTGGTCTTGATTTCGGTGTTTTTGACCGAAGCGAGCTTGAGCCCGTCGGTGGTCGCGATCCAGACCGTGCCGAGAGAACCGGCCGGGATATCGGTGACCAGTGCTCTCCCGCCCGTTGGCACGTCGATCTCGCGGGTAATCACGGCATAGCCGTTCTTGAAGAGTGAGGCGGCGACGATCTTGGGCTGGACGGTCTCCGGCGCGGCGAGTAGGGCGCCGGCAATGGCTAGCGATAGCATTAAAACGTACCTCTCATGGCCATTGGACGGGCCGGCCCTGCCCAGCGCTACGCAGCTACTTCGGCTTTAGGATGAAGCTGAACGAATCCATGGGTTCGTACTTCCCCGGCCCGACGCGTCCTTTGAACGTAATCGTCGCCTTGGATCCGTTAATGTCGACGAGCAGATATCCGTACGTGTTCGTGATGTTCTTCATCCGCGTGAGCTTCCAAACGCTGTTCGCGCCCTTGTACTCGCCCTTCGGATAGAACGGCGCGCCCGCGGTGCCGGCGACGAATTGGTGGATCTCCGGGCCCCTTTTGACGTCGTCGCGCACGACCGCCATGTGGTCGTACAAGTGGTCATGACCACAGAAGTAGACGCGCGCGCCGCAGCCGATGAGCGTCTCCCAAAACGCGTCGCGCTTCTCCACATCGTTGTCCAGAAGGTCCTTGTGGGCGCCGTCCATGAAGGCGGGCTCATGACCGAACGTGAAGATGAACGGCTTCGGGTGCGCCTTGATGACCGACTGTAGCCAAGGCACGTTCATCGCGATGTTCCGCGGCTCGACCACGTACTGATCCATGCCCACTGCCAGCACGGGGCCGTAGGTGTAGTAGAACGTCAGGTTCTTCTCCCCCGTCGGTCCGTTGCCCGGCATCGCGTACTTGCCTGAGAAGACCCTGTTCCAAACCGCGATGCCGTCGGGGCTGCCCGACTCATGATTGCCACGGCACGCAAGAACCGGAATGTGCCGTTTGTAGAGCGGCTCCATGATGCCGCGCCACGTCAACAGCATCGTCTCGAACTGGGCCGAATCGCCGCGGCTGCCCAAGACGAGATCGCCTGTCCAGAGCAGGAACTTCGCGTGCTCTTTCAGAACGGCTTGCGCCATTTCGCCGGTGATCACGGTGTTCACCCCGTTCTTGTCTTCGGCTCGGGGGGGCTTGGCCCCAGGGTCGGCTCTCCCATCCCCGGCGACCACGAACTGGAAGTGGTCCGCCGGGGCCAGCGAGCTAAGAAAGAGAGCAAGAAAGCCGAGTGCACGCAGCCGCATTCGGCAAGGTTACCGGAGGGGCACTTGGCCGGCTGGACTGGGATGTCCCAGCCGGGCGCTACGCGATGCCTGGTAACGTCCGGTTTCATGGAGCGCGATCCCGAACCTCCGAAACCGGACGCCCGATTCCTCGGCTTCCTGGTCGCGGTATACGTGATTGCGTTTGCCGGATATCTCGGCTTGCGGCGGGGGCTCACGTGGTATGCGGTGCTTATCCACCCCAACGGGGCACTTCCGGCTTGGGCGTTCGGGCCCCTTTGGGTTGCTCTCTGCATCCTTCTCGGCGGAGTCGCATGGCGGCTGTGGAGCGCTCCCGCTTCGCCCACGCGCACGTGGGCACTAGGGCTGTTCGGCACTCAGCTTGTCTTGCACGCAGGTTGGCTCTGGTTGCTCTTCGGCTTTCAAAAGCCGGTGCCGGCGCTGTACCTCGCCGTCCTTTGCGGCTTGACCGCCATCGCGGCCTACCTTGTGGGGCACCGGGTGCGAGGGGTGACCGCGTTTCTTCTCGCGCCCTACCTTGTCTGGCTCTGCTATGGGGCTTTCCTGACTTACGGGCTCTGGTCGCTCAACTTCCGCGCTGGAGCTGGGGTCAGCCCGATCGAGACGGTCGAGAGCCAGAGTTGAGCGTGATCATCCGGCGAATAGAGTAGAGTTCCGTCTACGTTTCTTGGTAGAATTCTCGGTCGAGACCTCAATGGATACCCGGCGCGCCCTCCATGATCGAATCGTCGTCGTAGGCGCGCGCGAAAACAACCTCAAGAACATCACCGTCGAGATCCCGCGCGATAGGCTCGTGGTTATCACCGGGCTATCCGGATCCGGCAAGTCCTCGCTCGCTTTCGACACGATCTACGCGGAAGGGCAACGACGGTATGTGGAGTCGCTCAGCGCCTACGCCCGCCAGTTCCTAGGGCAGATGGACAAGCCCGACGTCGACCACATCGACGGACTGTCGCCGGCGGTTTCGATCGACCAGAAGAGTTCCTCGCGGAATCCGCGCTCCACGGTCGGCACCGTCACCGAGGTCTACGACTACCTTCGCATCCTCTTCGCGCGGACCGGGACCCCCTATTGCATCAACGGCCATGGACCGATCGAGCGGCAGTCGACCGACCAGATCGTGGACATCGCCCGCGAACTTCCGGACGGGACACGGCTTCAAATACTCGCCCCTGTCGTCCGCGCGCGAAAGGGCGAATACAAGAGCGTTCTTCAAGACGTCAACAAGGCCGGCTACGTGCGAGTTCGGGTGGACGGTGAAATGTATGAGGTCACCGACAACATCCCGATGGATCGTTATAAGCAGCACACCATCGAGGTCGTCGTGGACCGTATCGTCGTGAAGGAGGGGATCGAGCGCAGGCTGACCGACTCCATTGAGGCGGCCCTCAAGATGGGCAAGGGAATGGTCACCCTCTCCTATCCGCGGATCGAGGGGGTTGAACTGCCACCCAGCGCCGAGGTTCAGCCGGATGGAAGCGTCGACGTCATGTTCAGCGAGGCGTACGCGTGCGCGGTCTGTGGCTACCAGCTTCCAGACCTGGAGCCGCGGATGTTCTCCTTCAATTCGCCGTTTGGCGCTTGCCCGGAGTGCACCGGCCTTGGTACGAAGACCGAGTTCGACGAGGATCTCATCATTCCAGATCCGTCGAAGCCGGTCCGAGACGGCGCTATCGTGCCGTTCGTGTACAAATCCGGCGAAGTAAAGGAGTGGTGGCCCGACATCCTCGATGGCGTCGGTCGTGCCACCGGTTTCGATGCGCACCAGCCGGTTTCGTCGCTGAACACCGAGCAGCTACACGCCATTTGGCATGGGCTCGAGCAGCCCGTCACCGTGAACATGCGCTACGGAAAGACCGAGCGCCAGTTCCAGTCCACATGGAACGGCGTGCTCGCCGTTCTCCGGAAGCGATATGACCAAACGGAGAGCGAATGGGTTCGGAGCGACCTCGAACAGTACATGTCCACCAAGCCCTGCCCTGTCTGCAAGGGCCGACGCCTAAAGCCGGAGTCACTCAACGTGAAGGTGGCGGAACGCGACATGAGCGAGGTCACCCGAATGTCGATCGAAGAGTCGCTGAGCTTCTTTGCCGGCCTGCCCAAAAAGATGAGCAAGCGCCAGCTTGCGATTGGGCAGCGAGCGATCAAGGAGGTTCAGGAGCGGCTTCAGTTCCTGGCCGACGTCGGCCTCAACTACTTAACCCTCGACCGGAATGCCCGAACCCTTGCGGGCGGCGAGGCTCAGCGAATCCGCCTGGCAACCCAAATCGGTTCCGGCCTTATGGGTTGCCTGTACATCCTCGACGAACCCAGCATCGGCCTTCACCAGCGGGATAACCGGCGGCTGATCGAAACGCTGAAGAAGCTCCGCGACATCGGAAACACGGTTCTCGTCGTTGAGCATGACGAGGAGACCATCCTCTCCGCCGACCACGTTCTCGAGCTCGGGCCGGGCGCCGGGGAGCACGGTGGAATGGTGGTTGCCCAAGGCACGGTGGACGAGTTCCTGAAATCCGACGCCCTAACCGCTCAGTATCTCGACGGACGGAAAGAGATCGAGATACCGGCCGAACGGCGAAAACCCAAGGGCCCCAACCCACTCCAAATCGATCATGTACGCTGATGCCTAACATGCCAGACGGCTGGATCACCCTACGAAACGCCAGGGGGAACAACCTCCAGGGGGTGGATTTGGCTATCCCACTGGGCCTCTTCGTGTGCGTCACGGGCGTCTCCGGAAGCGGCAAGTCCACCCTGATCCAGGACACGCTCTTTCCGCGCCTGATGTACGAGCTGTTCGGGACGCGAACGGTGTGGGAGCCGCACGACTCCGTGACCGGTCTGGCACAACTCGACAAGGTCATCGACATCGATCAATCCCCGATCGGTCGGACGCCGCGCTCCAATCCGGCCACCTACACCGGCACGTTCGACATGATTCGCGGGCTCTTCGCGCTGACCCCTGACGCCAAGACCCGGGGCTACAAGAACGGCCGATTTTCGTTTAACGTCAAGGGTGGCCGGTGCGAGGCGTGCAAGGGTGACGGCGTGCTGAAGATCGAGATGGTCTTCCTGCCCGATGTCTACGTCCCGTGCGAGGTCTGCAAGGGCAAGCGTTATAACCGCGAAACGCTCGAGGTCAAATACAAGGGGAAGAACATCGCCGATGTCCTCACGATGACGATCGACGAAGCGGTCGACTTCTTCCGCCCGATCCCTAAGATCTTCCGGAAGCTGGAAACGCTGCAAGAGGTCGGGCTCGGCTACATCCGAATGGGCCAGCCGGCCACAACCCTGTCCGGCGGCGAGGCCCAGCGTATCAAGCTTGCCGCCGAGCTCTCGAAGCGATCGACGGGCCGCACGATCTATATTCTCGACGAGCCCACCACCGGCCTCCACTTCGAAGACGTGCGCAAGCTGTTGGCGGTGCTCCACCGGCTCGTCGATGCCGGGAACACCGTCTTGGTGATCGAGCACAACCTGGACGTGATTAAGACCGCCGACTACATCGTCGACATGGGCCCGGAAGGCGGGACGGGTGGTGGGCGAGTTGTCGCGTTCGGCACTCCCGAGCAGATTGCGCAGGCCGAGGGAAGTCACACCGGGCGCTATCTTCGAGAGATCTTCAGCCGCAAAGAACGGCCCCAGCTTCGTGCCGCCGAGCGTCGCGAAGCTTACGGACTGGCCGGCACTTCGGCCTCAGGCTAAGCCGCCAGTCGAACGCGCCGACTCCGTGCGAAGAGGGCGACGGCGATCGCGACCCCGACTAGGCCCGCAAAAGTGGCGCACTCATAGACGCTTCGGTATCCGGCCCAATGCGCAAGCACTCCCGCCAACGGCCCCGTTGCTCCCAAGCAGAGGTCCAAGAACATGTTGAAGACGCCGAGCGTCGCCCCTCGGCTCGCCGGCGGCACGAGCGCCAACAATTCGGTGCCGAGAGCCGGAAAGAGGAGCGACATTCCCGCCCCCGCCAACCCAACGCTTGCGATCGCCGCCCCCGGAGAAGGGGAGAGGGTGAGCAACAAGAGCCCGGCCGTCTCGGCGGTGAGGCAGATGATGGCGATCCGGTAGCCGCCGAACGTCTCGATCACGTGCGTAAAGACGAGGCGAACCGCCACGAACCCGAGCCCAAACGCGGTGAGCGCGAATGCGGGATTCGACCACCGCTGGGAGGCATAAAACAGGGTGATGAAGGTCGAGATAGCGCCGAAACCCACTGTCCCCGCTGCCAACGCGAGTCCAAAGGGTGTAATCCGGCCGAGCACGCCTCGGATCGGCATCCGCTCGCCATGAGCGATCGGGGCGGGCACGCGAGGAATCGCCAGAATGAACCCGGTCAGCGCCAAGCCAGCCATCACCATTCCAAGGGTCGCCAACCCAAATCGCCCCTCGATGAACACGCCGCATGGCGCCCCCAATGCGATGGCCCCGTATGTGGTCATTCCATTGAGCGAAATGACCCGCGCGGTGTTCATCACGCCCGCCCGCCCGATTCCCCATACGATCGCGCCAGTGCCGACCCAACTCTCACCGAAGCCCAGAACGACGCGTCCCACGATCAGGACGACGAGGCTCGCGACCGGGGTTGAGGCAAGGTAGCTCGCCAAGGGAAGGCTCAGCGCGCTGATCGCACAGGCCGCCAGACCGGTCATCACGGTCAGCTTGGCCCCCCTCACGTCTGCCATCCGGCCTGCCGATGCCCGGCTCACCGGAGAAGCGAAGTACTGTGCGCTCACGGTGAGTCCGGCGAGAACCGTCCCGAACCCCAGGTCGACATGAACCGTTCGCGGAAGGACGGCGAGCGGCATGCCGATCGTCAGGTAGCACACGAACGTGAAGAAGACTATCGAGGCGACGATCCAATAAACTTCGCGAGGGTTGAGCTTGGTCGTCGATTCCCGCACGGCTCACGCTATTTTGGTGAAGCGGGCGGTGCCGGCGCCGTATCGCCCAAATCAAGCCTTCGGGTGATGCTTGAAGAAGCCCCACAGTCGTTCGGCGGCGTCCAGGCCCGTTTTCGTCTCGGGACCGTCCCAATTGACCCCACCGGGCCAGTCGTGGGTGCCGTTCCCAATCGTGATTAACTCGACCTCGATCCGGCCGGACCTCCAGATGCGCTCCTCGATGTTGCCCTTCGCCGTCGATTTCACCGTTGGAGGGCCGACGATACCGTCCGCCTTGGCCCAAAAGGCGGCCGAAGCCGGTGCGCTGTAGCAATTCTGAAGCAGCCCCTCGCCATGGTCGTACGGAACCGTTGGGTCCAGAAGGCCGTGAATGATCAGGGCGCTGATCGGGTGTGCCGGCGCATCGACTCGAGCCTGTTGGGGACCCTGGTCGAACCCGATCGTGCCTGCCACAACGCCGATCGCCGCGATTCGCGCGGAAAGCTTCGAGCCGAGCACGTACGACATCATCGCTCCGTTCGAATGGCCGGCAACGAAGATTCGCTTGGGGTCGACCTTGACCTTCTTGCCGACCTCATCCAAGACGTCGGTCAGGAACTTCACGTCGTCGGCGCCCTCGCCTCCGATGTTCAGGAAGCCGCAGTTCCAGCCTTGCGGCTTGCCGAGGCCGTCCGGCGCTACCAGCACGAAACCATCCTTGTCGGCCTCGGCCGCCATACCGGTGTGGACCTGAACCGTCTTCGCACTTCCGGTCCAGCCGTGCAGCAGCATCACGACGGGAATTGGGTGCTTCCCGTCGTACTCCTTGGGCACGTGGACGATGTACGTTCGGTCGACCTTGTCCTCCTTGAGGGTCTCAGGGTGATCGCCCGCCGAGTACACGGGCGGCGGCGTCTTCCCCGGCTTTGTCTGGCTGACAGGCGGTTTCGGCGTCCTCGACTGCCCCTGGGGAGCCTGCGGAGCACCCTGTTGTTGGGCACAACCGCAGAGCAGGAAGAAGGGCAGAACCGACTTCATCTCTCCGTTCTACCGCTTGGGGTGGGTCTTGAAGAAGTCGAGCATCAATTCAGTGGCATCGATCCCCTTGCCGGTCGATCCGGGCGCTCCGGGCCACATATGGTTGCCGCCGTTCACCGTCACCAGTTCGACATCGGCGCTGTTCCCGCTCCACTGAATCGCGCTTCCCGAATCACCGAGCGTCGTTTGTTTTGAATCCGCTGTAATTCCGTCGCCTCGTGCCCAAAGGATTGCCGATCCCAGCGGGTTCAAGTACAAACATTTCGAGTTCGAACCCGCGTTGTAGGGGAGGAGGCGGTCGTTCGTCCCGTGGAAAATGATCGCGCTCACCGGCTGCTTGGGTGCCGGAACCGTCCGCTTGAAGTGCGGGAGATCCACACCGTTCGAGCCGGCGACGATTCCCAACGCGGCGACTCGGTCCGAGTACGCGGCCCCAACGGCGTACGAGAGCATGGCACCGTTCGAGTGACCCGCAACATAGATTCGTTTCGGGTCGACCGCCAGCTCCGCTTCGAGCTTCGTCATCAACTCCCCGACAAACTTGATGTCGTCCACGCCCCTGGCGCCGAGGTTTGCGAAACCGCAATTCCAGCCGTTGACCCTGCCCATCCCGGTCGGAGCGGCGAGAATGAACCCGTCCCGATCCG
Organism: Fimbriimonadaceae bacterium; assembly: GCA_035295605.1. GTDB lineage: Bacteria > Armatimonadota > Fimbriimonadia > Fimbriimonadales > Fimbriimonadaceae > DAIDHV01. The sequence continues at coordinate 20,517 of DATGIR010000483.1, forward strand.
CCAACTTGGCGAGCCGGGAGTAAGCCGCGATTTGGGGGCCGTTCGAGCTGTATCCGTGGAGCAGGACGATGAGCGGGGCGGATCTCCCGGCCGAGTAGCCCTCGGGCACGACGAGCAGATACTTTCTCTGCACACCGTCCACGCTCATCGTTCGGTCGTACCGGCCCGGGCCGACGACCGGTGAAGATGCCTCGGGAACCGGAGGACGGCAGGCGGCCAGGTTGAGGGTGGCGAGAAGGGCCAGGATTCGCGTCACCTCCGCAAAGACGACAGCGCCTGCTGGAAAGCCCACCAGGTAAACCCCTCCGGTGCCGCGGGCCTATCAAATCCTCTCGGTCGAGCGTGTCCTCGACGACTTTTTCGCCGTTGATCGTGCCGAAGTTCGTTTTGGCTTGGCAAACGGAGGAATGTCCGCCCCCCACCGCCGTCTCAGCGTCGAGCGGGGCGACTCGGCCGCACTGTTGATCTATCTTGCCGAGCGCGATGCCTTCCTCTTTGCTCGCCAATTTCGGTACCCCTGCGCCGGTCATGGGGATCCTTGGCTAATCGAAGCCATCGCCGGAAAGATCGACGCGGGCGAATCCCCCGAGGATGCGGCGCGACGCGAGGCTCGCGAGGAGGTTGGCTACCGCGTCTCCGAATTGACCAAGATCGGCGCATTCTACGGTAGCCCCGGCGGGCTCTCCGAATTGACTCACGTGTTCTACGCGAAGGTTTCATCTTCGGACCGAATTGGAGATGGGGGAGGGGTGGATGTGGGTGAGGATGTCGAGCAGGTGGAAATCCCGGCCGCCGATGCGGTGAAGATGGCGCTCGCGGGTCAAATCAAGGATGGCAAGGCCCTGATCGGTCTCCTTTGGTATGCGGCATCGAGCCACTAGCCACTAGCCACCAGCCACCAGCCACCAGCCACTAGCCCCTAATTGCCTATGGCGAGGCATCCGCGGGGCGGGATCGACACCGAGATCGTGGTCCCGGCGACGCTGAACGGCAGGTTGCCGAACAGGGTTCGCAAGTTGGCGGATCCGTATTGTGCCACCGGCACCCGGACGTTTTGGGCATCGTCGCTGCTGTTAAGCAGCACGAGCGTTGCCTCCGCACGGTCTGTCCGCTCGAACGCAAAGATGTGGTTGTCATCCCCGAGGTCGAGCGTTCGGAACGTCCCGCGATAAATCGACGGACGCGTGACACGCATCTGGATGAGCCGCTTGACCATGTCGAGAGTTGTGCTGTCCTGGTGCGTCGGATCCCAGTCCATGCGCCCGTCGGCCTCCCGAAGTCCAACCTCGTCGCCCGCGTCGATCACCGGTACCCCCGGCAGCGACATGACGAGGAGCCAAAGCTGTTGAAGGCGCGCCTTGTCTCCCTTCAGCAGAGTCCACGGCCGGGGCCGGTTGTCTCCCCCAATCCGCGTGACCATCTGATCGGAAACGGTGTCCGGGTAGCCCGCCCGAATGGCGTTCATCTCAGCCGCCCATTGGCTCGGCGCCGTCGAAGCGTCCCGCACGAGCCCGGTGATCGAATCGCTCCAGCGCAGGTCCCACACCCCGTTACCGGTGAGCGCCTGAGCGCCCGAAGCGCCGGCACGCAAGCGCCACCCCTTCCCACCGGCCGGATTGGAGGAAACGACGCCGTCCACATCTCTCGGAGGTGCGTCGGATTCGGCGACCACGTGCCAGTCGAGGCGGTGCACGTCCTCGATCACATCGCCCGCGTCCTGGTGCAACTCGGTAAGCCACACCCCGTTCACGCCAAGCGATTGAAGATAGTCCACATGCTTCGTGAACCCTTGCGCGCCCTTCTCTTGGAGCGAACCATCGCCGAACCTGTCGGAGTCAAGGGCGTAGAGCACAGCGCCTTCGCTCGGCCACCGGGGCGGCTTGATCTCCGGATATGAGGCCGAAGCCTGCTCGTACCAGACCGGAACATCGGCGGTCCGCACGCCTTTGGCGTCGCAGAATGAGCCCGTCGTTCCCGGTTTGTACGTCGAGTCGCCGAGCCAAAAGGCATACCGCAAGCTCGTAGCCGCAGGCATGCGGCCGATGTACGTCTTTCCGTCCGTGGTCAGGAGTTGCGCGCTCCGTATCACCCCATTCTTCGACGGAAACAGCAGACATGCCCGGTCGCTGAGGGGCGACTCCGTGTGCAGCCGAAGCCCGAACTCGTCTCGATTGAAGCGAACGGTGTCGTCCGGTCCGGGTGTGTGGCTGGCAACCGGCGCGCGCAGCCCAATAGCCAGAAGCAGGCCAAGCGCGATGCCGGTAACCACGAGAAGTTAGACGCTCGTCGACCGCGCGCCGTCCGCGCGTTCGCCTCGAGGTGTCAAACTTCAACTCCCATGAGCAGCAATTTGGGCGTCACCGCCCGAGATACAAACTATTCCGAATGGTACAACGAGCTCGTCCAGAAGGCCGAGCTCGCGGAGCACTCCGCCGTCCGCGGTTGCATGGTCATCCGGCCCAATGGGTACGCCCTTTGGGAGCTGATGCAGAAGGGCCTCGACGACATGTTCAAGGCCACCGGACACAAGAACGCCTACTTCCCGCTGCTCATCCCCAAGTCGTTCTTGTCGAAGGAGGCCGACCATGTCGCCGGCTTTGCAAAGGAGTGCGCGGTCGTCACCCACTATCGCCTGAAGGCGAGCCCCGACGGCGGCGTCGTCGTTGACCCGGAGGCGAAACTCGAGGAGGAACTGATCATCCGTCCGACATCGGAGACGATTATTTGGAACTCCTACCGAAACTGGATTCAGAGCTATCGGGACTTACCCCTCCTCATCAACCAGTGGTGCAACATCGTGCGCTGGGAAATGCGAACGCGCCTCTTCTTGCGAACCGCCGAGTTCTTGTGGCAGGAGGGCCACACGGCCCATGCGACCTATGAGGAGGCAGAGGAGGAGACCTTAACGATACTGAACATCTACCGTCGGTTCGCGGAGGAGTTCATGGCGGTACCCGTCATCACTGGAGTCAAGAGCGAGGCGGAGAAGTTCGCGGGCGCCCACCATACCTACTGCGTCGAAGCTCTGACTCAAGATCTCCGGGCAATTCAGGCAGGCACCTCCCACCACCTCGGCCAAAACTTCGCCAAGGCGTTCGACGTGCAGTTTCAGTCGGCTGAAGGCAAGCGCGAGTTCGTCTACGCCACGAGTTGGGGCGTCTCCACCCGCCTCATCGGCACGCTCGTGATGGCCCACTCGGATGATAAGGGACTGATCGTGCCGCCGAGGCTCGCTCCGGTCCAGGTCGTCATCGTGCCGATGGGGCGCGACGATGCCGCCCGAGAGGCCACGTTCAGCGCGGCCGACCGACTGGCGGAAGCACTTCGAACTCAGCACTTGCAGGGGACGCCCCTTCGCGTCGAGATTGACAAGCGCGAGAAGGAGAGCCCGGGCTTCAAGTACAACTTCTGGGAGCTCCGTGGCGCCGCCGTTCGCGTCGAGCTTGGTCCGCGTGAGCTAGAGTCGGGCTCGTGCGTTGTTGCCCGCCGGGATGATGG
>DATGIR010000484.1:0-6151 GCA_035295605.1 Fimbriimonadaceae bacterium
CTATGCGGCGAAAACTGGTTCCTCGCCGGCGACTCGTGCGGCTTCGCCGATCCGATCCTCTCCGCCGGCATGAGCCTGGCCCAAATGGGCGCTCGCCGGGTGGCGTTCTCCCTCATAGAGCTGCTCAAGGGCACACCGCACCCCGACTGGGTTCGCGACGAATACAACCGGATACACCGGAAGAACATCCTCAATCACATCCGCTTCGCCGACTACTGGTATTCCGCCAACGCCCGCTTTACCGACCTCAAGGAGTACTGCGCCGAGATCGCCAAGGATGCCGGAATCACGCTGGATGCGGACAAGGCATTCCAGTGGCTGGGCACCGGCGGCTTTGCCGACGAGATCAGCGGTGTGCCGTTTGCCGGCAGCTACCGAATCGCCACGATACGCGAGTTCACCGCCAAGTTCGGCGGCGTGCCCCACGAGTGGTCGGTGAACCGGAACAATATCTTCGAGCTGGAGACGGCGGGGGCGAAAGAGGACTTCGTCGCCGTCTACGAGAAGGGCGAGGTACTCCGGGTCCCTTGTCTTGTCCGAGACGGCAAGACGTTGCCGGTCTACTTGATCTACGGGCTGGTTTACAAGGCGCTCCAAAAGGAGCGTGAAATCCAGTGTCTGAGCGAGCGCTTCCTGTTCCAGGCTCAGATGGAGAAGATGCCGCCTTCCGCGGAGATAAGCCAGTTCTGCACGGAGGCGCTGGAAGCGCTCGTCACGGAGGGTTGGGTCAAGGCGTCGTACGACTCGAGCGTCCCGCTCCTCAACGACTACCCGGCTGGACGCTAAACTACTCCGCATGTCGCACGCGCCCATCCTCGAGGTGTTGCTCGGCGGGCGTGACCTGACCGCCGAGGACGCCCGGGCGCTCATGGCGGCAATGTTCGACGAGGACGTTCCCGGCTCGGTCAAGGGCGCGGCACTCGCGCTCCTTAGGCAGAAAGGGGCTACCGGCGTCGAGTTGGCCGAGTTCGCGCGGATCCTGCGCGAAAACGCGGTGACGGTGGACGCGGGAATCGAGGACCTCGTGGATACCTGCGGCACCGGCGGAGGCATCCCCTCCTTCAACCTCTCGACCGCTGCCGCCCTCATCGCGTGCGGCGCCGGCGCCAAAGTCGCCAAGCACGGCAACCGGGGCGTGACGAGCTCGTGCGGAAGCGCGGACGTGCTCGAGGCGCTCGGCGTCAAGCTGATCGAAGATCCGGCAAGACTCCGGTCCATTCTCCAGTCGGTCGGAATCGCCTTTCTCTTCGCTCCGACCCACCACCCGACGATGAAGAAGGTCGGGCCCGTGCGCCGTGAGCTCGGGTTTCGAACGGTGTTCAACCAACTCGGGCCGCTGGCCAACCCGTTCGGAGCAAAGAATCAAGTTGTGGGTGTCTACGATCCTGCTCTCCTCGTTCCGATGGCGGAGGCGCTACGACTGCTCGGGTCGAAGCGAGCGCTCGTGGTGCACGGGGCGGACGGTCTGGACGAGATCTCGCCGTGCGGCACAACCTACTGCGCGGAGCTTCAGGCAGGGGAGATCCGCTCGATCGAGTTGGCGCCCACGGATTTTGGAATGGAGCCGCTGCCGCCGTCAGCGATCGCGTGCGGCGAAGACCATGGCACGAGCGCGGCGATCCTGAAGATGGCAATATCCGAAGAAGAGTCTCCGCGGGCATTTGCTTGTCTTCCGAACGCGGCGGCGGCGCTCGTGGTGGGAGGGATCGCGGGAACGTACCGGGAGGGCGCCGAACTCGCCAGGGCCGCGATCGCGTCAGGCGCCGCTTTCGCCAAGTTGGAGGAGTTCGCCAAGGCGAGCCAAGCCTAAAGAACTATGCTTGCCAAGATTTTTGAAACCAAGCACGCCGAGGTCGCGGCCGCGAAAATCGCGGTTCCCCTCGAACAAATCAGGGCCGAGGCGGCCGAAGCGTCCAAGCCCCGCGGCTTTTTGCACACGCTGCAGCGGGCGGGGGAAGTTGCCCTCATCGCCGAGGTCAAGATGGCGAGTCCGTCGCAGGGCCTTATCCGGGCCGACTTCGATCCGGCCGACATTGCCGGCATCTACGAGGGCGCCGGCGCCCACGCACTGAGCGTGCTCACCGACCACACCTACTTCCAAGGCTCGGCCGGAAACCTCAAGGCCGCCCGCCGAGGCTGCACGCTGCCCGTATTGCGAAAGGACTTCATCGACGACCCCTACCAGGTGTACGAGGCGAGAGCCTGGGGCGCCGATGCGATTCTGCTCATCGTCCATGCCCTAGAGCAGTCCCAATTGCTGGACCTCCATGCTTTGGCGGTCGAGCTCGGCATGGACGTGCTCGTCGAGGTCCACACGCTGGAGGAAGCCCATCGCGCCCTGGAAGCAAGCGCTCCCCTCGTCGGGGTCAACAACCGCGATCTGGGCGACTTCACCACCGATCTGACCTTTTCGGAGACGCTGTTGCCCCAGCTATGCCGGCACGCGTTCACCGTCAGCGAAAGCGGGATCGAATGCCGAGCCGATGTCGACCGGGTTGCCGCCGCGGGCGCCCAGGCGGTGCTCATCGGGACAACCTTCTGTGCCGCGCCGGATATCGGCTGGAAGGTTCGCGAAGTCATGGGCTGGCACTCGCCCGAGGGCTATTGAGAACGCGGGTCAAGATCTGCGGGCTTACCCGGCTGCAGGACGCCGAACTCGCGGCCGAGGCGGGCGCGGATATCCTCGGCTTCGTCCTCGAACCGACTTCGCGCCGGTCGATTCACGAGAATCCGGAAGCCCTACAGATTCCGGAGCGGCTAGGTCCGTACGTGATGTGCGCCGCGGTGCTTGGTCCCTACCGTCCTGTGCCACCCCAATTCCACATGATCCAGTGCCTGGATGAGGTGCCCAGGTCCGCCCATCGTCCCGCCCTCAAGGCGCTGCGCGTCGCGGCGGACGACACCGTGGACACGGTCCTCGAAAGGATCGGCCGTCACTCGGCCGTACACCTGGACGCCTTCGATACCCAACTCTACGGCGGCACCGGACGGCGCGTCGATTGGGCGGTCGCGGCCGAAGTCGTCGTCCGCTCGCGGGCCAAGGTGATCCTCGCCGGCGGGCTCACGCCGGACAACGTGGCGGCCGCGATCCAGTGGGTAAAGCCCTACGGCGTGGACGTCAGCGGCGGGGTAGAGGCCGAAATCGGCGTAAAAGACGCGGGAAAACTACGAGCTTTTGTCCAAGCGGCAAGGGGCTGACCAAAAACACAAAAAATTGCGGGAACGCTGAAAGGAGAGCAAAGCACGTTCCCGCAAGGCTATCAACCCCCAGACTTCGTCCTTCAGTGGCATAAAGCCATCAACGAGAACGCTGGAACTGAGGTTTGTAGCTCGTTAATATACGGTTAAAGTAGCCTGGCTGCAATGGTGATTTTTGCGCCCTTGAGGACAATTTATGCCTTGCTCCGAACCAATTTTGTGACGACCCGGTTGAATATCGAGGTCGGTTAGAACCTCGGGTCCGTAGGTATAATCGCACCTCATCCTCAGCTTGGAGGTGCGCAGCCCTTGGCCGCCGCCATAGAAACTCAGAAGCTCACAAAGACGTACCGCTCCAGAAGCCTCGGCAAAGTAAACGTTGTAGACGAACTCGATCTCGTCGTCGAGGAAGGCGAAATCTTCGGATTTCTGGGCCCTAACGGCGCCGGCAAGACGACGACCATCAAGATGCTCCTCGGCATCATCGCTCCGTCCTCCGGCGAGGGTTACGTCCTCGACAAGGAGATCGGGGACATGGAAGTCCACAAAGTCATTAGCTACCTTCCGGAGCGCCCCTACTACTACGAATACATGACCGGCATGGAGCTTCTGAAGTTCTATGGCTCGCTATTCGGAATCAAGGACGTCGCGAAGTTCCAGGCCCTGCTCGAGAAGGTGAACCTGGCCGGCGACGCGACCAAGACGATCTCCCAATACTCCAAGGGCATGCAGCAGCGCATCGGGCTCGCCCAAAGCCTGCTGAACGACCCCAAGCTCCTGTTCCTCGACGAGCCGACCGGCGGCCTCGACCCGATTGCGCATACCGAAATTCGTGATCTCATCCTCCAATTCCGCAACGAGGGTCGAACGGTCTTCATCTCGAGCCACGAGCTCAGCGAAGTCGAGCGAATCTGCGACCGCGTTGCGATCATCAACAAGGGCGTGATCGAGCAGCAGGGCAAGCTGGACGACCTCCTCAGGGGCGGCCGAATGGAAGTCATCGCGGACGGCGTCTCCAAGGAGCTGGCCGACAGCTTCAAAGGGGAGGACGTCGTCATTTCGCACCATAACAACCGAGTTATCTTGGACATGCCCGAGAACAACGATGTGAACGCGGTCCTCGACAGCTTGCGGTCGAAGAAGGCGACGGTGGTCAGCGTCATCCCACGCCGGCGCCGGCTCGAGGATCTGTTCGTCGAGACCGTCGGCCGTGCCGATAGTCGAGCGAAGGGCGGGAAACCTGCCGCCGGGGCGGAGGTCGCTTAATGAACGTCATTCTCAACATTGCTACCACCACGGTCGGCGAAGCGATTCGCCGCCGTGTGCTCCTCGTCATCCTTCTCATCGGCGTGCTCCTTCTGAGCATCATCCCCGCCCTCGGCATCCTCAGCGCCCGCTCAGAGACCGCGGTCACGGTCGGCACGATGTATGCCGTTCTTCGCGGCACGAGCGCGCTGATCGCCATCGTGCTGACGATCTACATGCTGCCGAACGAGATCGAGCGGCGCACCATCTACACCATCCTCAGCAAGCCGGTCCAACGCTGGCAGTTCCTGCTCGGCAAGTACCTGGGCGCGGTGCTCGCGCTGCTGCTGATGATCGCGCTCATGACGGTGTTCATGGTCGCGCTCTTCTGGGTATTCCAGAAGCCGCCCGCGGAGAAGGTCGCCGAGGTTGCCACCCAGCCGTTCATGTACTGGATGGAGATGTCGCTGCTGTCCGCGGTCGGAATGTTCTTCTCCACCTTCATCGCCCCGCTCGTGAACTTCTTCCTTACGATCGGTATGTGGCTGGTGGGCACCGTGCTCAACCCGCTCTACGACACGCTCGCCAAGAACGGCCAGAACGGCGTGATGAAGGGCATCGCCCAGATCGTCACCAACGTGCTTCCGAACTTCGCGAACTACGACACGAAGAACCCGATCATCAACCCGGGCCAGGTCATTCAGAACGGGGCTCTGTACAAGTGGTCGACGGTCGGCTACACGGCGATGTACGTGGGGATCCTGCTTCTGCTCGCCATCGTGGTATTCGATCGCAGAGAGGTCTAGGCGATGCTCAAAAACGTCAAGAACCTCTGGATCGCCATCCTCGCGCTCTTCGTGGCGCAATTCGCCCTGCAGACGAGCTTCATCACGCCGCTTTGGCGGAAGAACTACTCGCCGTCGAGCATCGGGAACATTGGCGCCCAGCTCTCGCCGGATCAGATCCTGCTCCAGCTCTTTGGCTTCCGCGAGTTCCTCGCCGGCATCCTCTGGGTACGGGCCGACGGCTTCTTCGATGAGGGGAACTACGACGCGATCCTGCCGATCATCAAGATCTGCACGACGCTCGACCCCAAGCAGATCGACATCTACGCCACCGGAATGTGGCACATCGGCTACAACTTCACCGACGAGCAGCAGCGGTCAGACCGGCGCTACATTGCCTCGGCCCTGGCGCTCGGCAAGCAAGGCGCGCACCAGAATCCGGACACCTACGAGCTCTTCTTCGAGACCGGATGGATGTGGTACCACAAGATTCAGGACGACCCGTGGCAGGCCGTCAAGTGGTTCCAAGAGGCGCATCGCCGAGACGACATTCTCCCCGCCCGAAAGAACCTTCTCTCGCACGCCTTCATGCGCAACGGCCAGGTGGAGGATGCGATGATGGAGTACTACAAGCTATTCGACCAGGCGGTCGAGAACGCTAAAAAGGGCGGGCACGACTACAGCGCGCTCCAGATTCGCGACACGCTCGAGAACAACATCGACACCGAGTTGGTCCGTATGGTTCAACGGGGTTGGGTTGCGGAGCAGAAGGACCCCAACTGGCAAAAGGAGGATTACGACGTAAACCCGCCCTTCGACACGGGGTTTAGCTGCCACGTGCTCGTCACCGCGCCGCGCGTACTCCACTTCGAAGGCACGTGGAACGTCTTGCCCGTCGGCACCCGCATTCGAGTCATCCTCCG
>DATGIR010000485.1:0-3856 GCA_035295605.1 Fimbriimonadaceae bacterium
GGACGAGCCCACCGCCGTTCTCAGCGAACCGGAGGCGGACTCGCTCTTTGAGCTCGTCGCAAAGCTAAAGGCGGGAGGAACGACCGTTCTCTACATCTCTCACCGGTTGGCCGAGGTTGGCAAGATTTGCGACCAGGTCACCGTGCTGCGAGATGGCGCTCTGATCGCGACCATGCCGGCAAAGGGGACGACACCTGCCGAACTCGCTGACCTTATGGTCGGCCGCCCTCTAACGGACTTCTATCCACCCAAAACCGCAGCCCCCACGGGGGAGCCGGTATTCGAAGTCGACCGCTTTGGCCGGGCGAGCTTCTCGGTCCGGCCGGGCGAAATCGTTGGGCTCGCCGGGTTGGTGGGGGCCGGCAGGACCGAACTTGCCGAAGCCATTTTCGGCGCCGCGCCCCCGGAAGGATGGGAGGTTCGTCTCAACGGTTCACCCTGTCGGATCCGGAGCCCTAAAGAGGCGATGAAGCGCGGCATCGCGTACGTGAGTGAAGACCGCAAGGGCGTGGGACTGCACCTTTCGCTCAACGTGATCGAAAACATCACCCTCGCCAACCTGCGCGCCTACGGTGACTTCGCGCTGAGCCGTCACCGCGAACGCCAAGCGGCCGCCACTTGGAAGCAAGAGTTGGACATCCGTGCCGGCTTCCTCGAAGATGCGGTCTTGAACGTGAGCGGCGGAAACCAGCAAAAGATTGCGATCGCAAAGTGGTTGGATACCAAGCCGAAGGTGCTCATCCTCGACGAGCCGACTCGGGGCGTCGACGTGGGCGCCAAGCGAGAAATATACAACCTCATTCAGCGCCTCGCCGGCGAGGGAATGGCGTGCATCGTCATCTCTTCCGAGCTACCCGAGGTCATCGGCATATGCCACCGGTCGCTCGTCATGCGCGAGGGCAAGATTGTGGGCGAGTTAAGCGGTGCCGCCCTAACTGAAGAGTCGGTGATGAGGTTGGCGGCGGGGGTGGCGGCCTGATGAACCGGAAGAGTTTCCTATCCGAATACGGCGCGCTGGTTGCCCTCATTCTGCTCTTCGCCTACAACGCCATCGTCCACCGAGGCGAGTTTCTTCAGATCGAGAACATCCGCAATCTGGTCAGCCAAAACGCGTCGGTCGGCATCATCGCGATCGGCATGACCTTGGTGATCATCGCGGGCGGAATCGATCTATCGGTGGGCAGCCTCACCGCGATGTGCGGCGCCGCCGCGATTCTGCTCGTCAATAAGCTGACCGGCGCAGGGATGGGTCCGGGGCTCACCATTCTGCTCGCCGCCTGCGGCGCCGTCGCGGCAGGGGCAGCCGCCGGAGCGGTGAACGGCTTCGTCATCGCCTACGGCCGCGTTGCCGCGTTCGTCGTCACGCTCGCGGGACTGGCAGGATTCCGCTCGATCGCCCTCGTGCTTGGCAGCGGCGGCGAGATTCGCTCGCAGCTCCCATCGCTTGGCGATTTCGCCTTCGCCGGGATCCCCATCCCATTCTCAAAGGATGCCTCCGGAAACCCCGTCCGCTTCTTTTGGAGTGCGTGCATCTTCATCGTGGTGGCCCTCGTGGTCGGTTTTGTGCTCAACCGAACCCGGTTTGGGCGCTATGTGGTGGCCGTTGGCGCCAATCCGCGAGCCGCGGAATACTCCGCCATCAACGTTCAGACGGTCCGGCTCGCGGTCTACACGATCCTCGGCGCGCTCGTCGGTTTAGCGGCGTTGCTCGAGGGCGCCCGAATGAACTCGGTCGGCACCGGCTCGATGGGTCTGTACTACGAACTCGATGCGATCGCCGCCGTGGTTATCGGCGGCACGAGCCTGCGCGGGGGACGAGGCCGGATTTGGGGAACCGTGGTCGGGGTGATCCTCCTCACGCTGATCAACTACATGATCACAACGTCGCACATCGACACTAACTGGCAGGGTCTCGTAAGGGGTCTGGTGATCTTGGTCGCGGTCGTGATTCAGCGCGGGAAGAAGGGCGAAGAGTAGCCCCGCGAAAGCACCCCGCGAAGCAGAAAAGATGTTAAGCTACGCCTGCAAATGCAGCGCAGCAGCAGAACCATGGGAAACACTTCTAGGCTGAAAACTCTGACCCTCTCTACCTTCGCGATTTTGCTGGCCGGGTGCCAGTCCGGTTCGGGAGGCGGAGCCTCCACCACCGGTGGTACCGCCGCGAACGGCGGGAAGAAGTATAAGATCGGGGTTTCGATCCCCGCCGCCGACCACGGGTGGACCGCCGGAATCAAGTATTGGGCCGACCAGGCTACGAAGGACAATCCCGACATCGAATGGACCATCCAGGACGCGAAGGAACCCAAGGACCAAATCAACAGCCTTGAAAACATGAAGACGCAGGGCATGGACGCGATCGTGATCCTCGCCACCGAGAGCGCGCCCATCACTCCGATCGCCAAGAAGCTGCACGATGCGGGAATCTTGATCGTCAATGTGGATCGCGGCTTCACCGAGCCGGTCGCCGACGTCTACATCGAGGGCGACAACAAGGCCTTTGGCACTAAGTCGGCCAACTTCATCGTTGAGAAGCTGGGGGCAAAGGGGGGCAAGATCGCCATTCTCGAAGGGATCCCAAGTACGGTCAACACCGACCGCGTGACCGCTGCGAAAGAGGTTTTCAAGGCCCATCCGGAGATTCAGATCGTGGCGGATGCTCCCGCGTTCTGGAATCGAGAAAAGGCGTTCACGGCGACGCAGAATTTCCTCGGTCCGAACCCTCAGATCGACGCGATCTGGGCCGCTGACGACGACATGGCGCTTGGCGCCGAGAACGCCCTCAAGCAAGCCGGCCGAGATAAGAACATCTGGATCCTCGGCGGGGGCTGTATGAAGGACATCATCAAGCGAATGATGGACAAGGACCCGATGTACCCGGGTGAGATCACCTACCCGCCCTCGATGATCGGCTACGGGATCGAGACCGCTGCCGCGATCATGCGAGCGGGCAAGGAGCGCGCGCTGAAGTACACGCCGAAGCACGTGCTACTCGACGTGGAAATAGTCCTTCCCGACCGGGCCAAGGACTTCTACTTCCCCGATTCGGTGTATTAAGCGGGCCAAGGCCAGATCATGCGGAAACGGCTGCTTCTCCTGTCGCTCGTCGGGGTTATGGCCGGCTGCAACCCACCGGCTTCGCCGAATGCGTCGTCCGATGCTCCGAAGAAGCGTTTCAAGGTCGGCGTCTCCATCCCTGCCGCGGATCACGGGTGGAGCGCCGGCCTGAAGTATTGGGCGGATGCGGCATCAAAAGCGAACCCGGATATCGACTGGACGGTCCAGGACTTCAAGAGTTCCAGCGACCAGATCGCCTCACTCGAGAACATGGGAACTCAGGGCATGGACGCACTCGTGATCGTCGCACCCGATAGCGCTGCCGTGACCCCAATCGCCGAGAAACTGCATGAGAAGGGGATCCTGATCGTCAATGTGAGCGGCGGGTTCACCAAGCCGGTCGCGGACATGTTCATCGAGGGTGACAACAAGGCCTTCGGAAGGAAGTCCGGCGAGTTCATGGTTCAAAAGCTCGGGGGTAAGGGAAAGATCGCCATCCTCGAAGGCACGCCCTGCACCGTCAACACCGACCGCGTGAACGCGTTCAAGGACGCCCTGAAGGGTTCCGGAGTCCAAATCGTCGGCGACGGTGTGGGCGAGTGGAACCGTGCGAAGGCCGAGGCGACAATGCAAAACATCCTTACCGCCAACCCCCAACTCGACGCGATTTGGGCCGCGGACGACGACATGGCGCTTGGCGTCGAATCAGCCCTGAAGTCTCACGGGCGCGACAAGAACATTTGGATTCTCGGCGGCGGCGGGATGAAGGATATCGTCAAGCGAGTGATGGACAAGGATCCTC
>DATGIR010000486.1:0-2295 GCA_035295605.1 Fimbriimonadaceae bacterium
CCAACTTGAGGCGCGCGCGCATCCCGGAGGACATAGTCCGGGCCGGAGCATCGCAGGAATCCGCCAGTCCGACGAGCGAGAGTAGCTCGGTCGTTCGCGGCTCGCAGCACCTGAGGTCGGCGGTCAGCTCGAGATGCTCGGCGATCGTGAGCTCGGCATAGAGCTCCCCGGCAAGAGACGCATAGCCGAACTTCTCGGAGTCCATCGCCACCCGCCCCTCCGTCGGTGGGATCAGGCCGGCGACGATGCCGAGGAGCGTCGATTTGCCGCATCCGTTCGGCCCGACGACAGCCAGAACCTGGCCCGGTTGCAGTTCAAAGTTGACGCGGCGGAAGATCCAGCGGTCGGTGAACCGCTTTCCCAGGTTTTCGCCGCGCAGCACGCAAAGAGTATAGGAGAAGCCGACTACTCGGCGACCTTGAGCACGCTGAGGAACGCCTCCTGCGGCAGCTCGATCGAGCCAATTTGCTTCATCCGCTTCTTACCTTCCTTTTGCTTCTCGAGAAGCTTGCGCTTGCGGGTGATGTCACCCCCGTAGCACTTCGCGATGACGTTCTTGCGGAAGGGTTTGATCACGTCGGCGGCGAGGATTTTGGCGCCGATGGCGGCCTGGATCTTCACTTCGTACTGCTGGCGGGGGACGACCTTTCGAAGCTGCTCGACCATTGCCCGGCCCCGGTTGTAGGCAAATTGCTTGTGGACGATGAAGGAAAGCGCATCCACGATATCGCCGTTCAGCAGGACGTCGACCTTAACGAGCTCGGCTTGCTGATAGCCGCTCAGGTCGTAATCGAACGAAGCGTAGCCTTTGGTGCCGCTCTTGAGCTTGTCGAAGAAGTCAAGGAGGATCTCGCCGAGCGGCAGCGTGTAGTACAGGATGCAGCGCTGAGGGGTCGGATACTCGGTGCGGCGATAGGTGCCGCGCCGCTCCTGGCAGAGGTTCATCACCGTGCCGACGAACTCGTTCGGGACAATGATCGTCGCGCTCACGATGGGTTCCTCGATGAGGGTGAGCTGATGCGGATCGGGGAAGTCGGTCGGGTTGGAAATGTGGTCGACGGCGCCGTTGGTGCGGTGGACGACGTAGTCGACGCTTGGCGCGGTCAGGATGAGGTCGAGCCCGAATTCCCGCTCCAGCCGCTCGCGGGCTATTTCCATGTGGAGGAGCCCGAGGAAGCCGCAACGGAACCCAAAGCCCAAGGCAGCGCTCGTTTCCGGTTCGAAATCGAGCGAGCTGTCGTTGAGCTTGAGTTTGTCAATCGCGTCGCGAAGGTCTTCGTACTGCTCGCCGTCGCTTGGGAACAGACCGCAATAGACCATCGGCTTCGCCTTCCGGTAGCCGGCTAGTGGCTCTTTGGCCGGATGCTCCGCGGATGTGACGGTGTCGCCGACGGCGGCGTCCCCGATCGTCTTCATCGCCGCGGTGAGGAAGCCGGTCGAACCGGTTCCGATGACCGCTCCGACCTCGAGGTAGGGCCGGAACACGCCAACCGAGTCGACGTCGAATTTGCTTCCCGTGGACATCATCATGATCCGATCGCCCTTGGCGACCTTGCCGTCCTTGACCCGGATGTAGGCGACCGCTCCTTGGTAGGCGTCGAAATGGGAATCGAAGATCAGGGCTCGAAGTGGGGCATCCGGATTGCCGGCGGGGGCCGGAATGCGCTCGACGATCGCCTCGAGTATCTCTTCGATGCCGATTCCGGCCTTCGCGCTGCAAGCGATCGCGTCGCTCGCATCGATGGCGACCGCGTGCTCGATCTCTTCCCGTGCCCGCTCGACGTCGGCATGGGGAAGGTCGATCTTGTTGATGACGGGCACGATCTCGAGGTTCTGGTTCATCGCCAAGCTCGCGTTGGCGATCGTCTGGGCCTCTACACCCTGGCTGGCGTCGACGACGAGCAAAGCGCCCTCGCACGCGGCAAGGGAGCGCGAAACCTCGTAAGTGAAATCGACGTGACCGGGGGTGTCGATGAGATTGAGCTCGTACTCCTCGCCGTTTTTTGCCCGGTAGATGAGCCGAACGGCGGTCATCTTGATCGTGATTCCCCGCTCTCGCTCGATATCCATCGTGTCGAGCATCTGCGCCTGGGCAGCTCCGCGCACCGCGCCGCAGCGCTCGATCAAGCGGTCGGCGAGGGTCGATTTACCGTGATCGATGTGCGCGATGATGCAGAAATTGCGGATGTGGGCTTGGTTCATGCTCACGCGTCGGGGAGGCATGATTGTACCGGCGGCGGCTCGAATGAGCCGCCGCCGGCAGGGGTTGAACGTAGGGCGGGTTAGGCGAGCTCG
>DATGIR010000487.1:0-3206 GCA_035295605.1 Fimbriimonadaceae bacterium
CAGAGGCCGCGGTCGGCGACGATCCTGATGGGTCTGAGGTCCACCGTATAGGCGGGCCCGCCGGAACGGTAAGTGATCGTCGCCCACTTGCCCGCCTCGAGCAGCTCGACGAGGCTCTCGAGCATCGGCGAGCGCTGCTCCCGCTCGGGAATGTCCATCGCAACTTTGCCGAGCAGGCTCCCGACCCGTTCCCGGTGCTTGGCGGGAAGCTGCGCCTGAACCTTGGCGAGGAGTGAGTTCCGCTCGGCAGCGAACGGAGTGTCCGACATCTTGGAGAGGCCGTCGAGGGCGAGCATGAGGAGGAGCATCTCCTTCCAAGTCAGTTGTAACGGCTGTACCGTGTACTCGGACGGCAGCGAATAGCCCCCGCCAAGGCCGTCGCGGGCGATAACCGGCACGCCCATTTCGCATAGGACCTGGATGTCGCGGATGATGGTGCGCTTGGAGACTTCGAGCAGCTCGGCGAGCTCCTCCGAGCTCCGCTTTCGCTCTTGGAGAAGCAGGATCTCGGAGGTCAGCCGCTCGATCTTGTTCACGTCACTTGGAGTTTGGCGCGCGCCCGTGCCGGTGAGCAGCGAAGATGCGAAAGCTCGCAACCCATCTAGGCCTGTACAGGATTACCCCGGGAAGGTTAGACCTGGGACCGTGCAACAAAGCCCCTGAGAAAGTTGCGGTGCGGCCCCGAGAATGTTGCTGGGGGAAACCGCCCGCGGAGACGATCGATTTATGTACGAAGCCTATTGGGGATTGAATGAAGCGCCCTTCAGCCTGACTCCGGATCCACGCTTTCTATTCCTGAGCCGTGGCCATGAGGACGCGCTGACTATGCTCCACTACGCGATCATGCGTAACAAAGGGGCCGCGATGCTCTGCGGAGACATCGGATTGGGCAAGACGACGTTGAGCCGAAAGCTGCTCGACCTCCTGGAGCCCATTCAGAACCGGGTGGTGTTGATCGTTAACCCGATCCTCTCCCCCGTGCAGATTCTTCAGGAGACGCTCTATCAGCTGGGCACACCCTCGACCAGCCGAAACCGGCAGGTCCTGGTGCAGGAGCTCCACAACCAGCTTTTGACCTTCTACGACCGCGGTCAGCGGGTGATCCTCATGATCGACGAGGCTCACCTCATCCGCAACACGAGCACCCTGGAAGAGCTCAGGCTGCTGCTCAACTGCCAGATGAACGATCAGTTCCTGATCTCGCTGGTGCTTCTCGGGCAGCTCGAGCTCCGCGCAAAGATCGCCAAGGTTCCCGCCCTCGAGCAACGGCTCGCCGTTCGCCAGACGCTCCGACCGCTGGACGTGGGCGAGACGGGCGAGATGATCCTCCACCGGCTACGGGTCGGCGGCTACACCCCGGACCAAAGCCCGTTCACGCCGGATGCGATCCACGAAATTCACAAGTTCACTCAAGGCACCCCCCGACTGACCAGTCAGCTCGCGGACAACGCGTTGATGGTCGGCTTTGTCAACAAGGCGAAGATCATCGACGGCTTTTTGATGCACAGCGTAGTCGCCGACTATGCCGGCATCGAGGAGGCGGCATGAACCTCGCCGACGCCATTCGACAAGCCGCTCAAAGCAGCGGCGCTCCGATCGGGCCGAATCCGGCCCCGCCGGTGGAACCGGACTTCGAATTCGACGAAGTCGCAAAGGAGATTTCCCTCGTGGCATCACCCGTCAACGCCAACGCCGACCCGGCCGTTTCGAACGTCGTTCGCATCGAGCTGACGCTCAATCCTGAGCAGCTCAGCAATTTGCTGAAGGCGATCGTCGCCGGCCAGCACTCGGTCCTGACACTGCGCGACGCGGCCGCTTATCTCCGGCTGCCGGCCAACGTGGTCGAGCAGATGGCGATCGAGGGCAAACTGCCCGCACTTTCGGTGGACGGTAAGTGGCGATTCAAGCATTCCGCTCTCGACGAGTGGCTGACTGGGTGCCAAACCGACGCAACCGCTTTCGACAAGGCGGTGGGAGCTTAGTTTCATGAGTCTCTTCACGAAGAAGGCTTACGTCGGCCTAGACATCGGCCACCACACGGTTCGTGCGGTCCAGGTCGAGCGCACGGTCAGCGGCTGGCGGGTTGCGAAATGCGCGACGACGCCGACGCCCGAGGACACCGTTCGCGATGGCGTCGTCATCGATACGCCGATTCTCGGCCTGGCGATCAAGAACCTGCTGAAGTCGGCGCACAT
This sequence comes from Fimbriimonadaceae bacterium, assembly GCA_035295605.1. Taxonomy (GTDB): domain Bacteria; phylum Armatimonadota; class Fimbriimonadia; order Fimbriimonadales; family Fimbriimonadaceae; genus DAIDHV01. The sequence continues at coordinate 2,196 of DATGIR010000487.1, forward strand.
CACGGCGACCTCCGCCTCGATCGCGATCAGCGGTGGAACCGTTGTCGTTCGACCGATCCGGCTGCCGAAGATGGCTGAGTCCGCGCTTCGCAAGTCGATCCGGTTCGAGGCCAGCCGGTACGTGCCGAACTCGGTCGAGGATAGCTATATCGAGTTCGAGATCCTCGGCGACGTTGACGGCAGCAACATGGACGTCATCATCGCCGCCGCTCCCAAGGAGTTGGTGGACAGCCGCGTTGCCGCTTGCGAGCATGCGGGGCTCGACGTGGAGCACGTCGAAGTCGCGTCATTCGCCGCCTACCGAGCGATCATCGAGGCGGATCACAACCATGACTGGTCGGATAAGACGATCGGTTTGGTCGACATCGGCGCCGCCGTCACCAACCTTGGCGTGATCAGCAACGGCAGTTTTTCGATGACCCGTGCGATTCCCGCCGGTGGGCAGGTCCTTACCGACGCCCTCAAGAGCTACTTCAAGCTCACTGACGAGGATGCCGAGAAGGGCAAGGGACAACTCGACGTGCGAGGTCTTCTCAGCGAAGCCTCGGTGGCGGAGAACCCGCCCCTGCGAATTCTTCACACCCACATCGACGACCTCGTCCGCGAGGTTCGGCGATCGATCAACTACTGGCAGAGCCAGCAAAGTGAAGGCTCAACCGCCAAGCACGTCGACGTAATTGTCCTCTGCGGTGGCGGAGCGAATCTGCCCGGCCTCGCCGAGTACTTCCAGCACAAGCTGGGAATCGAGACGATTGCTCAGGGCATCTATGACAACCCGCGCTTTATCGCCGGGGCGTCAGATGACGGAAAGGGACTCGACCTGGCGGTCGCGGTCGGCTTGGCCATGGGCCTCGCCCCAACCGGCGTCGTACGCGATTCGAAGCCCAAGGCGGTCAAGCCGGTAGAGGCTTCCAAGCCGCCGAAGGAGCCGAAGCCAACCAAGCCTCCGAAGCCGGGCAAGGTTCGAAAGTTCAAGGTCAACGTTCCGGTCGAGGCCCCGGCTACGGAAGT
>DATGIR010000488.1:0-7755 GCA_035295605.1 Fimbriimonadaceae bacterium
GGAAGGAGGTTGTCCCGACTTGCTTGTTGCCACCCTCGCTCCCGTCCGAGCCAGACGAACCCCTGCCCCCAACTGCTCAGGCCATTCTTCCCGATGACGTGCCAGATGGGGACTTGGCAGATCTCCTGGCGACCGATGTCGAAATCGAAGGGAGGAGAACCGCCCTCCCATTGTCGCCACACGATGTAGATGTCCGTCTCCGGGTCGATTCCCCGGACGAAGGGCGAGACATCGGTGTAGCCGAGCGACAGGTTGGAATCGGTGTCGAAGAAGTCGAGAAGTTCGTGGCGCTGGAGCGAGTAGTCGGGCGGCTGAAGTGTCACTTCCAAGTCCGACCGCAGTTGCGTTTCGAGATTGGCGGGGTTGGCGTCGGTGAGGCTCGCCAAAGCGGTCTGCGCTGCTTCGCATTCGCACCGCTCATACGGCAGGTAAGCGTTGGTCGTCTCCCGCTCGTGCTTCTCCTTGTCCTCTTTCTTCGCACCCTCGCGCAGCGCCGGTAGGGGGATGCCGACGACGACCGCGACTGGCGTCCAACCGTACCGGGATTCGGCGTTGTGTCCGAACTCACCTGCCCGGTTCAACCGCCCCAAGCGCTGGACGATGCTGGGAAGCGGCGCGATCTCGGTCCACAGGATTGCCGACGACAAATCCACGCCCGCTTCGACGACTTGTGTGGCGACAACGATCTGACCCGCGTCCGGCGAGACAGTCGCCTTCAGTCGCTCCTGTTCTCGCGCGCGATCCGGAGGTCGATAACGAGAATGGAGCAGTACGAGGTCTGGAGTTGCTTGCTGGTCCGCGTCTGCCTTCACCACCTCGCAAATGGCGGCGTGAATCTTTCTCGCCCGGTCCACGGTGTTGCAGATGAGCAGTGTTCGCCGTGGGATGCCGGGCGGGGCTTCACGCAGTCTTGAAACCATCTCGCGGTGGCGAGCCAGAATTCGCTCGGCGGCGTCTTGATCGTCCAGTTTCCAGGCGGGTCGTGACTCAAACTTCTTCGTCGCCAACCGCCGTTGACCAAGTACTCCGGTGATGTCCGCTCGCTCTGGCGGTGAAAGCTCGAAGACGAAATCCGCTGGCCTCTGATCGCCCTCACCCTTACGCCAGTCGCGCGACGCCAGCATTTTTCGGCTGGCGGTTGCTGAGAGATACCACGAGACGCACTGGCTCGCGGTGCCGAAGTAACGCTTGCCGTCGATCTCGGAGTTCCGAAACGCTTCAAGCTGGAGTCCGGTCGCCAGTCCCGGCCCCATCAGTTGCACTTCGTCGAACACCCAGAGGCAATCGCTGTTCAGCAACCCGAACTCGATTGGCCACCGAGGTCGTCGCGAGGCGTAGCCCCGATTGAGCGCCCGCGACAGGAGCATGTCCTGGGTGCCGATCAGTACCGCATCTCGTTCGGGCCACAGCGCCCAGTCGGTTCGCTCTTCACCGCCCATCAGCAGATGGACAGCTATTCGGCCTGTCCCTTGGTCGCCGTTGCGTGCGGCCCAGTCGAATTCTCTGGAATCAGCGGAGTCGGGGGTGTAGTTGCGCAACCGCGAGGTCCGAGTCGGCAAACCATCGTCACCGGCAGATTCCCAAGTCGCCTGTCCAGCAAGCATGCCCAACCGATCCAACCAGCGAATGGTCTCGGAGTGGGTCTGCTCGGCCAGAACCCGCATCGGAAGACAGTACACGAGTCGGCGGGGGGTTGACACGCGAATGTCCTGCGGTGCGAATCGCCGCCGCCAGACCCAGGAGAGGATCGCAGCCGCCGTCTTGCCCAGCCCTGTCGGAACGTTGAGAAGACGAGAAACGGTTTGCCCGTCGGTCGCCAATCGAGCTTGATAAGGATATGCACGACCACCAGCAGTTGCGTGACTGAAGACGGAGGGGAAGTGTTCCTCTGGAGTGGTTGATTGCGTCATCCCCATGCCCTCAATACAACGATCTCCCTGTAACGGGTTAGAAAGGGTAGAGCTTACCGCGTCCTCCCCGCCTACGCGATGTCAGTAGGTAGCGGAAGTCGGCAATCAGGCCGCGTTCGTAAATCCTTCTGCTTTCACGGGGATTTTAGCGACTGGTTGAGCCATTGTCACGATGGCGACGCTTGCTCCGCCTTCCTGCTGGCAAGGCTTTACGGCTGCGAATCGCCTCCGGTCTCCCGGTGGAGCGACCGCCGCAGGCCGGCTTCCCACCCCCGGACGCCGGCGATAAAAAGTTCAATAGCCGTCTTGTCGCCCCGACTGTTTTCGAAACGAGCCCTTCGACGAGAACGTCGAAGGGCTTTCCTATTTCGGGGACGAGAGTTGCATCGCGAAGATCGTGTTCAAATGGCGCGGTGTGAGGGGCTTACGTTCCGGTCAAGCTGACCCAACCTCTTGCGGCACTGTGAGATGGGCCGTTCAAATCCCGTCGCCAGTACGGGCCTGCCGGTTGACTCCAGGTGTGCCATTGAATCCTTGCCGTTACGGCCATCACGCGTCGAGCGGGCTGAGCACGCCCAAGCCCGGCTTGGTCATGACGTGAGTGTAAATCATCGCCGTTTCGACGTTCTTGTGCGCGAGCAGTTCCTGGTCCGTGCGGAAATCGTAACCGTTTTCCAGCAGGTACGTGGCGAACGAGTGCCGGAGGGTGTGACACGTCAGGTGTTTACCGATCCGCGCCACGTCGGCTGCCTGCTTGACGCTGCGGTCAACAGCGCCGGGGTGGGCGTGCCAGCGCATGCGCCGACCCGTTTCGCGATCCGCTCGGATGAGCGCGGAGCCGAACAGAAACTGCCACCGGAATTCCCGTGCGGCCCCTGGCTGTTCGTGTTCCAGGCTGGTCGGGACGGGTGCATATCCGGCACCATGCTCCACGTCGCGCTCGTGTCGCAACCGGACGAATTCGACTTGTACTTTCAGGCGCTCTTCCTCAGGCGCTGCCGTACTTTGCATGCGGCTACATACTGGTCGAGGAGCTTAATGGCCTTCATTTTGCTGCGCAAGCATTGCTCGGTCAATTCGCGCAGCCGGATTCATCGCAACTCCTTGAAAGATTGGCCAGATGGGCCGTTGACGCGCGATCCGTGGCCACTTATGATGGCCGTAATTTGATTCGCGAATCACAAGTTCGGCGCGGGAGGGTGTGTCTATGGCTACGCAGTGGCTTGTCTGGGCGCTGGTCGCCCTACTCCTCGGCTTCGTGGTGGCCTGTGCCGCGTTCGTGCTGGCTGCGGCGCGCGGTGCTGAGCGTCGCGACCTCGACCTTGGAGGGGTGCGCGGGTTGCATCCCCGGACGGTGCTTCGGCTCCGTGGGGCGGCCGCGATCACCGTCGGCGGCCTGATCGCGACCATCGTCCTGATCTACGCCAACACGGTCTTACTCGGGCTCCTTAACGTCATCCAGAACTTAATGTAGTGGCGCTGGGCGACCGCGCCGAACCCGGCGCTGCATTTGATCCGCGGGGCGCATAGGCTTTTCCAGAGTGGTAGTTCACTCTGCCCCGCCCGCAGGTGAGCGGTGTCGTTCGGCGGCGGAGTTGGAGGTGCCATGCGGGTGTCGCGGGCCGCGGTGATCGCCGGCCGGGTGTTCGTCGCCGGCGTGTTCGTGGTGTACGGGCTGCTCAAGCTAGCCGGCGGGCAGTTCGTCCCGGGCGAGTTCCGGTTCGACTCTCAGTCCGACAGCATGGTCACCCTGGTCTGGCACTTCTACGGGTACTCGCCGGTGTACCACCGGTTCGTCGGGCTAGCGGAGGTGGTGCCGGCGATCCTCCTGCTCTGGCCGCGGACTGCCGCCCTCGGGGCCCTGTTGGCCCTGCCGGTCGCGGCGAACATCGCGGTCATGGACTGGTGCTTCGGGTTCCCGGCCTCGGCCGCCGGGCTCATCACCGAGGTAGCGGCGGTGTCCGCGGCCCTGCTGTGGGCTGACCGCGGACGCGTCATGGCCCTATGCGGGCCGGACGCAGCCGGTGGTGCAGCCGAGCGGGCCGAAGCAGGCGCTGCAGCAGACGGCGGGGGCGGGTAGGCTTTCCCAGGTGTCGTAGGTTTGGCAGCCCCCGCCGGCTGCTGAGCTATTTCGTTACGGTCGCTTGCCACCCGACAACCCGACGATGACACGGCATAATCCTGCTTCCCAACCCCGGACCCCAGCGAGAAAAAGTTCAATAGCCGTCCTGTCGCCCCGATTTGATTTCTTCGAAAGTCCACTGGCCGGTACGGCGGTGGGCTTTTCTCTTTTGATACCCAGCGTTTTCATCTCGTCTCGCCGGGTTCAATCAAGTTGCGTCTAGAGAGGAGTCTTTTTCGGACAGCGCTGCAAAGCTTTATTCCCGTTGGACTTTCGGAGTTCAAACGGTCGGGGAGAGCGGCACTTCTCGTGCTTGCGAGACGATGGAAAAATCGATCCCTGTCGTAGGTGACGTGCGAACATCGGGGCTTCCGAAAATTGCGCTTGACCCTGTAGTATGGTCCAGGGTTGATAATGGGAACTGTCGAGAGAGGAGACATGAAACACCTGACCATCGGACAAGTCGCCCAGCGTGCCGGGATAGGCATTGAAACCGTGCGGTTTTACGAGCGGGAGGGGCTGCTGAATCGACCCGCCCGTTCGCCCTCGTCCGGTTATCGCCTTTACGAGGAAGAGGTCATCGCAAGGTTGCTGTTCATTATGCGGGCCAAGGAACTTGGTTTCACGCTAAGCGAAATCAAGGAGTTGCTATCCCTCCGGGTTGATCCCGGCACTTGCTGCGAAGACGTAAAGGCCAGGGCCGAAGTCAAAATCGCTGCCATTGAAGAGAAAATCAGAACCCTTCGGCGGATGCGAAAGGCTCTCCTTCGGCTGACGAGGGAGTGCGGCGAGACGGGCGGCGGGCCGGACTGCCCCATCCTTGAGGCACTGGACGGCCATCTCCTCTTGATACGAAAGAGGCCAAAGCCATGACGGCCGCCAAGTCTGAACTGTTGGGCACCATGCCGACGAGTGGCCAGATGGAGACAATCTCGAAAGTCGGCACCGTAAGCAGGGCATTGATCCGTCTTTGTACGACCGTCATCGTCCATTCAAGGAGATTTCCAACGCGTATGAAATTCTGGCTGGTGTAAGAAGTCCATTCCCATTTTTCTTGACCGAGCCAAGAGAGTGCTCAGTGATGAGCAGCTAGAACGATTCAAGAACACACTCACAACGCCGTACCGAGGGGAAGACCGGCCAGAGGCCTCGTCGGCTCCGGGCAATTCCCCCTAACGAGAGGGCGGCCCAGCCGCGGAGATGACCAATGACGACCGATAGCGACTTCCTTGATGCGGTTACCGCGATCCGAGCCGGCGACCTTGCCACATTGCAGCGGCTCCTCACCGACAACCCGGGCCTTGCTGCGTCGAGGCTCGGCGGTATTGCCAAAGGACGTTCGCCGCTGCACGTGGTTGCCGACTGGCCCGGCTACTTTCCAAACGGTCCTCAAGTGGTGCGGATGCTCCTCGAAGCAGGTGCGGACCCGAACGCCCGAGACCCTGACCAGCCAGGGTCCGAGACGCCCCTGCACTGGGCTGCGAGCAGCGACGATGTCGACGTGGCCAGCGCGCTGATCGACGGGGGTGCCAACGTGGAGGCGCCGGACGGATCGATCGGCACCCCGCTCGACAATGCCATTGGCTATGCGTGCTGGCATGTCGCTCGCCTCCTCGTCCAGCGAGGTGCCAAGGTAGACAAGCTCTGGCATGCGTCCGCCCTCGGCATGCTCGATCGCCTTGAAGAGTTGCTCGGTGGTCAATCCGGCGCCGAACGCGAAGCATTGTCACAGGCTTTTTGGCACGCTTGCGCCGCCGGCCAGCGACGGGCAGCGGAGTTGCTGCTCAACAGGGGAGCCGACCTGAATTGGATCCCCGACTACGCCAAGGGAACCCCGTTGGACGCGGCCGGCGGACGCGGCACTCGCCAGGAGAATGTCATCAACTGGCTCCGCGACCGAGGAGCTCAGTCCTCTGAGCATTCAACGTGACCGGACCTCTCCATGTTCGGCGGGGTCTTGCTCCTCGAATTCCTCTGAACGGACGCAAGATCGGCATTTGTCGAGCTTTCCGTCGCCCATCAGCCGCCGCAAGCCGGCTTCCCACCAACGGACGCCGGCGATAAAAAGTTCTGACGGTGTCTTGTTGCCCCGACTTTTCTTTTGAAAGAAGCCCTTCGCCAGTTCTGACCGGTTTCGGCGGGGTTCAAATCACCCGATTACGCGGCAGGGTTCTTTTCAGTGAATTGTCGCAACCTCTTCTGCTGACTGATCTTTTTGCGGTTCAAATGGCGCTTGCGACTTCGCGGCTGCAATACTTGCGCCGGCGATGCGAGTAGATTTATAATGCGAGTAATTCACGCAAACCAGGGTTCGTGATTTGATGGTGAACTCCGATGTTCCGAGAAGAAGTGCAGGAATTGTTTGAAATATTTGCCGATGGCAGCGCGTTCGGTGACCCGGAGGCGCGTCGGAACGCTGAGTTGCGGTTGCAAGCTGCTCTTGCCCAGCAACAACGCAAAACTGCCGCGCGCCTCAACATCCTGACCGCCCTACTTGTGGTCGTTGGATTGGTTCAGGTAGCTGTTCTTGCTTTCCAAGTCTGGGGCATATAGCCGAAGCGTCTACGAAGTGTCAGTCGCCCCAACTTCTTCGCAAGTTGACTTTCCGCCGCTGGTTGCGAGGTAGTTTAGCGACGGGGGGGGTGAACTTTCTGACCACAAGGCGCGAGCTAAAATGGTAAACTCGCCCCTTGGTAACCCTAATCGTCGCGGCCGGGAGACGAATAGAAAGCGGCTGATTCGTGACGTGCTCGAATCGATGTACCGAGGACGAGCTGTCTTGCTTGACGAACTGCGGTGGGCGGTCATGGGGCCGAGGCTGTCAAGATGCTTGGATGAAAATGCTCGACGAAGCGTGCTCAATAACTTCGCTCGAACCATTCGTGAACAGGTTGCCGAGCATCTAATCCTGAAAGTTCCTGTTTCGCCTAATACGCCCGTTGGATTAATTGCGAGAGCTGCCGTTTATCGTGTGAGAAATGTCGCCGCCCTTCGTCGATTCTTGAATGCCGCAGAGTCCTGCATCCTTTGCCGGTGCAAAACCAATCTAGAGGTCGAGGAACCACGGTACCAGTCGTGGTCTCGCTATGTAGCCCCGCAGCACCACGGGGCCACCTTTCGCTTTTTTGAAAGCCGTCCGTCAAAAAATGAATTACGAGCAGTTGCAGAGCGTTCCCGGCACCTTCATCCCGGCAACTCATAAGCTGACTTTGATTGTCCCGCGGGGGATCATCCCAGACTTGGCATCAATCGCTGGCGTACCCTGGTTTCCGGCAGGCGGCCCAAAAGTCAAGCAGCGGTTTGCCGCTTTATGGCTCCATTTGAACGTCGGTCTCAGTACCCGGCCTGGACGATCGTCGCAGCCGAGCAACCGGCCCCGGCCAGGAACTCCCGAAACTCGGTATTGATGTGCTCTTCGCAACGATTCACCAAGAACTCGATATCCTGGATCACTTTCAGCACGGTGCCATCCTTGTCGAGCGGCTGGGGCCTTCTCCGTGGGCGATCACAATTGTGGATGCAATCGTGGCGCCGCTGGAAGATCGTGCGAAACCGCTCCTCGAACTGGTCGATCGCGGCCTCCCGCGCGGTGTGTTTGTCCGGGTCGGTCATCACCACATAGTCGGCCCGGGTAATGCCGAAGAGCCGGATCTTCGCGTCTGGCCGGGACATCCAGGTATCGAGCACGTCGCGAAAGAACCTGTGCCCGTTGCGGAAGAACTT
>DATGIR010000489.1:0-5577 GCA_035295605.1 Fimbriimonadaceae bacterium
ACCGTGGAGCGAGCAGAGCCTGCGACCGTCGAGGACACCGAATTTCGCCTACCCAACGTGTCCGAGGATGGGGCGACGTTCGATCCAGCGGTCGCGTCCGCCATCGAAGTCAAGCACCTCTTCGGCTACTTCTTCGTTCACCCGCTCGTCGACGGCAAGGACGTGGGCTGGTTCTTTCTCGACACCGGGGCGGGCGCGATGGTCCTCGATATCGAGGCGGCCAAGGGGCTTTCGGTCAAGCCGGTGGGCTCTCGGACGGTTGCGGGCGTCGTGGCGACGATCCAAACGCCGATCGTTCGCGGCAGCGAATTCAAGCTCGGCCCGGTTTCCATCGCCCACCCGACCTTCTTGGAGCTAGACGTTTCCTCGATCGGCCGAATGTTCAACCTCAAGCTCGGCGGGATATGTGGATACGACTTCATTTCCCGCGCCTCGCTCGAAATCGACGCCCGGACGCCGTCGATCAAGGTCTTCCCGCCCGGAAAGGCCGTGCTGCCGGCTTCTTCAAGTTGGACCGGCTTCGACTTCACCGCGAACCTGATGTGTCTGAAGTGCCGCTTCGAAGGCGGCCACGAGGGCTACTTCACGCTCGACACCGGAAGCGGTTCGGCGGTCGACTTCACCGCTCCGACGGTCGAGAAGTTCGACCTGCTCAAGGATCGCCAGACGACCCCAACGCGAGTGGGGGGCGCTGGCGGCGTGACCGCGGCGAAACAGGGGAGGCTCGACTGGATCGAAGTTGCCGGGAACCGTGTCGCGAACGTCCTGGCCGGCTTTCAGACCACCAAGGCCGGCGTCTACGCGAGCCCGTACCTAGCCGGAAACCTCGGCGCCGGCGTGCTCGGCCGCTTCGACCTTCTGCTGGACTACCGAAATCAACGGTTGGCTCTGGTCCCCTTCGCTCCCGCCAAAGCAACGGCTACCGGTGGGTGACGAGTCGGATCTTCTCGAACTGAAGGAAGCGGCTTTTCGGGTCGCAATCCTCCGTGCCGCCCCGCACGATGCCGACCACGGTGACGGTGAAGTCGCCGCCCTTGGGCAATAGCTTCTTCAGGCCATTGGTGACAATCACGGTTTTGACGATCGGGGTCAGGTGGTGCGGCCGTCTCCGGTCGAACGCGCGGCGTTGAGCGGGGATTTCGCAGTGTCCCTCGTTGCCGTAGCATCCGCCGTGCCCGAACACGTGGAACGAGCCTACATAGCCGTTATCGAGGCTTTTGGCCGTCTTCGCGTCGGCCTTCGGATTGTTGATGAATAGCTCGCCCTCGAAAGACCACTCGGAGTGGTCCAGGCCGTGAAACTCAAGGTCGGCCCGGGTGTATTCCAGCTCGACCGGATCGGTCGGAAGGTGCAGGGGTTTGGACGTGTACACCATCGGCTCGGGGGTTGGAATCTGCGCCATGGATGGTTCTCCTTACGCGGGGACCTCGCTGGTCGTGGCCGCATAGCTGTAGCCGAGCGCTTCAACGTACAGCACGTCGCTCACCTTTTGCGGGAACGGGTCGAGAACGGCGTTCAGCATCTCGGTCGTGATCCCGGTCGCCGGGCCGTACTGCTGCTGCCATTGCCACCACAACCGGTCGATCATGGTGTGGTGAGCCCAGAAGATCGGGTCGAAAGCGGCGACGTTGACCACCGCCATGTCCCCGCCGTTGCCGCCCGTCCAGCCGTGAACCTGATCGTGCAGCCCTTCGGCCTGATCGCTAAACGTGAAGAAGTCGGAGATCCCGAGCACCTGGTTAACGTCGCCGGGGGTCGGCAGGCTTCCGCCGCCGGTTCCCGGAAAGCGGCGCGTATCCCGATTCAGTTTTGGTCGGGCGTTGGGGTAGTCGATGTGCGACTTCAGGAGCGGGTTCGGGTTCCCGTCCGGGTCCTGCGCATCCGAGTACGCGGCCGGCACCTGGTCCGCATTCGGGTCGTCCGTGCGCCAGTCCCACCAGGCGAGGGCCGACGTCGGGGCGATGTCCTGCATCGCCTGCTCGAACTGAAGCAGGTACGCACGGTGCCACGGCAGGAAGAGCGGGTAGGTCAACGTCGGCCCGTTGTCGCCCAAGGTGTTGTGGTGCCAGCACTTGTGCTGGTTCACGCCGTGGATACCGGCCTGGTAGTTGAAACCGCGGTTGTCGGTTAGAGCCTGCATCCCGGTGATCGCCTTCCTCAGGTCCGCGAGGGCCTGATCGGAGAGGCCGGTTACGCTTTGCCGGAGGGTTGGCGACGCCATTTAGGTTGCGTGCTTCCAGAGGTCCGCGTCCCCGAGGAACTCGATCTTGGCGTTCGAGTCCCGCAGGCGGCCACACAGAACCTGGGCCAGGTTCACAAGAACCGTAAACCCGACGTCTTTGTTCGAGTTCAGGTGCTTTCTAAGCGCCTGAGCGTCGAACACGGCGATCTCGACGTCGGTCACGCAAATCACATCGGCACTGCGCGGCTGAGCATCGATCAGCGCCATTTCCCCGATGACGGAACCCGGTCCCGGCTCCGCAAGCTTATCGCCCCACGGCAGGTGGACCCGCACAGTGCCGCTCAGAATGACGTAAAGCTCGGCGCTCGACGTCCCGGCGGTGATGATCCGATCGAGGGGGCTGTACTTTTTCGTCGTTCCGAGCGCGGCGATCGCATCGATCTGCTCTGGGCTCAGCCCACGGACGAGATAGTTCTTACTAAAATGAGTGAGGTCCAGCGTTGCGGGCATATTAGGCTCCCCTCCCGGTGAGCAGGTTAATGGAAGTCAGCAAGGCGAAATGCATGATCATTCGCCAGTTTGCCCCAACATGCCCCCAAAGCGGTAGGCGGTTAGGACAGATTCGGCGCGAATGCACTAACGACTTCGAGCGTTGGCATCGAGCGCTGGGCGCCCGCCACGGTCGTGGAGAGGCCGGCGACCACGTTGGCTAGTTGAGCGGCGTTCCAAAGGTCCCTGCCGGTCGCCATAAAGTGAGCGAGCGCGCCGCTAAACGCATCGCCCGCGGCGGTGGTATCGACCGGCTCCACTGAAATCGGTGCGAAGTGTCGTTGGGTCGAGCCGTCGCTGACGTAGCAACCGTGCTCGCCAAGCGTGAGCACGACGTGTCGGACACCTTGCTCATGAAGGATCGAACACGCGCGCGAGCAGGTCGCCGAATCAACGGGAAGCAATGACGTGAGCGAATGGGTCTCCGACTCGTTGGGCGTCAGGACGTCGACGCCGCGTAGCAGCCCCTCTGGGAGAGTTGTGGCCGGCGCCGGGTTCAAGATGAAGAGCTCGGAATCGACGCAAGCCACGACCGCCTGCATCGAAACCTCGAGCTGGGCCAAAACGACTTTCGGCTTCACGACGCTCCTTGCTTCCCGCAGCTCGCCTGCCGTGAGTTCCTGGTTGGCGCCGGGCGCCACGACGATGCTGTTTTGCCCGTGGTCATCAACCAGCACCGCCGCCACCCCGGTCGGCGCCGATGCCGAACGTCGGAGCCACTTGGTCCCAACTCGCAACTGGCCGAGGCTGGCGACAAGCTCATCGCCGTACGCATCAGCGCCGACCTTGCCGAGAAGTTCGACCCGCCCACCGAGCCGGGCAATAGCCGTTGCCTGATTCGCGCCCTTGCCCCCCGGGGAGGTTTCGAACGCCCCACCCAGGCGCGTCTCGCCAGGCCCCGGGAGCTCCGCGCACCGGAAAACCAGGTCCATGTTGGCGCTGCCCAGGACGAGAACGCAATTTCGGACTTCGTCGTCGCTCACGCCTTCCGAATTTTAACGCGGAGCGTTGACCCAGAGCGCGCCAGTCAATTATGCTAACCGACGTCGGTGATCGATAAGCAACGCGTCAATCGAGAGATACTGCTCTCTTTTTGGAAGGTTCACGTGCTGCATCATGCCGAAGAGGGGGGGGTAGTGGGTAGCTGGATGCTCCAAGAGCTGCGCCACCATGGCTACGAGGTCAGCCCGGGGACCCTCTATCCGCTACTTAAGCGGCTCGAACGTGCCGGATGGTTGCACTCCATAACTGACGGCGCGGGCCCACGAGCCAGGCGGACCTACTTCATCACCGAGTCGGGACGTGAGGCCCTCGCGATTGCGCGAAAGCAGCTTCGAGAGCTAGGGACGGAGGTCGCCTCCAAGCGGGGCTCATGATGCGTCGGCGTCGATTGCATTTCAGGCGGGTCTTGATTCTGGCGGCGAGTCTGATGACTTTGGCCGGCGGTGCTCATGCAGAACCGGACGTTCAACCGCTTTCGCTGAAGGAAGCAATACAGAGGGCACTCGCCCACCGGCCGGAGCTCCGTGGAGCGGTGGCAGACGTCGGCGCGGCGGGGGCTCGCCTGCTCGAGGCACGTTCCGGCTATCTGCCTACGATCCTGCTCCAGGGAAGCGCGACCGACGGGCCGCTCGGCGCTCCTGCATTCGGCCCGCTGGAGAATCCAGGTCTGTTCGGCACGCAGCCCCTCTCCCTCGAGGGGTTGTCGGCTGATCCGCTCAAGAAGCATTACGGCGCCGGCCTCTCGCTCACCGAGTCGATCTTCGACTTTGGGCGGACCCAGCATTTGATCGCTGCCCGCTCCGAGCAGATGACCGCCGCCCGGAGCGACCAGGTTACGGCCGAGGCCGACGTGGCCCTATCGGTGACGCAGGCTTACTTCGGGGTGTTGCGCGCTGCGCGCCTCTCCCGCCTTCAGGAGTCGAACCTGACCCAGCGTGAGTCCACGCTTAAGCAAGCTCGAGCCTTCTTCGACGCGAAACTCCGTTCCGGAGTGGACCTGGAGCTTGCCGCTGCCAACGCGGCAGACGCCAAGGCGGCAGCGATTGCTGCCCAAGGCAACCTGAAGATCGCCTTTGCCGAACTCAACCACGCGATGGGAGAAACCGGCCTGACCGAATTTCGGTTGGAGGAAGCGCCAACTCAACCGCTGCCATCGCCGGCGACGGCCGAAGCGGCGATGGATGAAGCGGCAAAGCATCGCCCCGAGGTCCTTGGCGCGGCCGCGCTCTCGCGCGCGGCCGACCAAACCCTTCGCGGCGTGGAGAGCGAACTCATGCCCCGGCTGGACGCGATTGCAAGCTTCGGCGCGGTCGTCCCCAGCCCGCTCATCTCGGCCAACAAGAACTACGCGCTTGGCTTAGCGCTGACCATCCCGATCTACACCGGCGGGTTCGTGGAAGGACGCGTTTCGGAGGAGCGGGAGCACCGTCATGCCGCGAACGCCCGGGTGGAGGCGGTCCGGGAGGCGGTGCGGCTCCAAGCGGCGCGTGCGTTCATCGACGTACAAACACGAGAGGCGCAAGTCTCGGCAGCGCGCGAAGAGGTCGTGGCTGGCGATCGCTCCCTCAAGCTTGCTTCCGAGCGCTATCACCTGGAACTCGGCACGATCGTCGAGCTGACGGAAGCCGAGACGCTCGCGCTTGCCGCAAGAACGCGGCTTGCCGAAGCCGAGTACGCGCTCGACTTGGCTCGCGCGGAACTCCAATGGGCTATGGGAGCCCGCGCGCCCATGCGAACCCCGCGAGGCGAGATTCGGTGAACCTGGTTTCGGCCGCCCTGCGCCGGCCCTTCACCGTGCTCGTCGCCATCGTGGCCGTCGCACTCTCCGCGCTCGTTTCGATTCT
>DATGIR010000490.1:0-27311 GCA_035295605.1 Fimbriimonadaceae bacterium
GAATGCCCTTAGGTTGTTGCTAGTGGGCAGTGTCGCCCATGAGCTTGGCGAGGGTGGGTTCCATGGCTCTCGCCCACATCTCATATCCTTTCGCGGTCGGGTGGAGGAAGTCTTGCATGACGTCGCGCGAGATGGTGCCGTCCGGCTCGAGGAATGTGTTCGTAAGGTCGAGGAACGTCACACCCTCCAGCCTGCCGATCGTGGAAGCCACTGCCGCATTAACCTCGGCAACCTGTTTGCGGTTGAACGTGTCCGGCTTCTCGTCCCTCGGAAAGATCGCCAAAAGCAGAACCTTGGTCGAGGGAAGCTTCGCGTGGAGCTCTTCGACGATGGCCGCGATTCCAAGAACGATCTCGCTCGGCTTGTTAGACCCGATGTTATTGGTCCCGATCAGCAGTACGGCAACTTTGGGCGAAATGCCATCGATTTCCCCGTGATCGAAGCGCCACAGCACGTGTTGCGTTCGGTCCCATCCGAAGCCCTCGTTGACCGCGTTCCGGCCGGCGTAGTAGCGCGTCCAAAGCTCGCCGATCGCGTCGCCGCGCGTCATGTCGGGGGAGCCGCCCCAGCCGTGCGTGATCGAGTCGCCCACGAGGATGAGATCGACGTTTCCGTGCTTCACCCGGTTCACCACCGCGTCATGCCGGTCCATCCAGTTATAGTCTCCCGCCTTGGTGGGGGCGTCGTCGACGGCCGGAATCACAGAGTCGGGTCTAGCAACCTGGAGAGCCGAACCACCGCAACCTGCCGCAATCATTCCAGCGAATACAAGGGATCGCATGGTCATGCGGCAAGTGTAATCTAACAACGCCCGGATGGAACCTCTAAGAACCGATGAGCAGCTGGCGCCCGGTTCGACGAAGCGGGTGCAGGACATGGACACCGCGATGCTTGGCGGCTGCATGGTGTTCCTCTCCACCGCCGTGCTTGCGTTCGCGTTCGCCGTTTGGCCTCACCTCGCCTATCCGAACGCGGAGCGAGCGACCACGGTGCGCATGTGCCTCTACATCGGGTTGCCCCCATCCCTGCTCATCGGTATCTTCGCAGCGCGGCGAGGAGGGGTGGCGGGGGCTTGCGGATTCGTCGGCGGCGCCCTCACCACCTCTGTCTTCTTCTTTCTGCGCCTGCAACAGGTGTTCGTCACCGCCGACTCCCGAACGGGCCCAACGCCGAACTATACGCAGGCCACCCTGTACCTTCTTCCCCTTGGTTGGTTCCTCTTCGCAGTGATGGTTGCGCTTGTCGTAACCCCTCGGGTTCGATTCAGCGGACTCGGAGCTGAAAAGTAGAGGTGGAGTAACCGGGTTCGGGTTGCCGATATTCCTACTGTGCGGCCCACGCCGCCGGAGACCGTCGACTTGGCCTACGGAAAGTACATCCAGGAATATCAGAAGAGCGCGATC
The DNA here is from genome assembly GCA_035295605.1 of Fimbriimonadaceae bacterium. Lineage (GTDB taxonomy): Bacteria > Armatimonadota > Fimbriimonadia > Fimbriimonadales > Fimbriimonadaceae > DAIDHV01. The sequence goes on from DATGIR010000490.1 coordinate 1,404, forward strand.
AACGGCGCTTCACCGGTTGGAATCGTCGTGATGCTTTACGACGCCGCCATTCGGTTCATGGAGCAAGGGAAAGCCGCCATGGCGTTTGCGGATTACGAGAAGCAGAACGCGCTTCTCCAGAAGGCGCAGAAGATTGTGGTCGAGCTCATGGGCAGCCTCGACATGGAGAAGGGCGGCGAGGTAGCGAAGAACCTGATGTCGCTCTACACATACGCGTGGAACGAGTTGATCCAGGCGAATATTCACGACAAGCCCGAGTGCGTGGATCATGCACTTATGGTCTTCACCGAGCTTCGGGAAAGCTGGGTGGCCATCGATCAGAGCACGAAGAAGGTCCCCAATGAAAGCGCGGCTTGAGCGGCTCAACAAGCTAACGCTGGCGGCGGAAAGCGCCTTGGCCGCCAACGACCTTTCCGGATTTCAATCCATTGTCGAGACGCGTCGAAAGGAGCTCGAGAGCCTCGCCGTGGACGACTTTGCCGATGCAGAAGAGACGCTCAAGCTGGACGCCCGGCTTCAGGCAGCGGCAGCCCGCCGGATGGATGGGATGCGAACGCGAATGCGGCAGCTCTCCCACCTCTCGCGAACCATCCGCGCGGCTGGCGCCGCTCGCACGACAGCTCGAACTCTCGACCTCTCCGGTTAGCTGGAATGCGCTCGGAGTACACTCCCGGCATGCTGAACCAAGAGCAGCATGAAGCGCTGTCTTCCGCCCGGGGGCGGTTAGACGCTATCAGGGGGCATCTTTGACCTGCCCAACCTGCAGCATCGTATCGCCGAGCTAGAGGCTCGCTCGGCAGAACCAAACTTCTGGGACGATCCCACTTCCGCGAACGAACAGTTCAGGAAGCTCTCGCGGTTCAAGTCGATTGCCTCGCCGTTCCTTGCCCTGGACAAGACGGAGCGTGACATTGCCGAGCTTTACGAGATGCTCCGTGCGGAGCCCGACCCGGAGACCGAGGCGGAGGCTGATCGGATGGCAGTGGCGTTTGTGCGCGATCTGGACCGGTACGAGCTGCAAACCCTTCTCAGCGGCGAAAACGACCATCGGAACGCCCTCCTGGAGATCAATGCCGGCGCAGGCGGTTCGGAGGCGTGCGATTGGGCCGCAATGTTGCAGCGCATGTACGCCCGCTGGGCGGAAGTGCGCGGCTACAGCCTCGAGATCATGAGCGAGACCCCCGGCGACGTGACCGGCTACCGCTCAGTCCAAATGGAGGTGAAAGGCGAGAACGCGTATGGCTACCTCAAAGCCGAAAACGGGGTTCATCGCCTGGTTAGGATTTCGCCTTTCGACGCGGCGGCGCGCCGCCACACGAGCTTCGCGAAGGTGGAGGTGCTCCCGGAAATCGAGGAGAACGAAGTTCATATCAACCCGGACGACCTCAAAGTCGAGACTCTTCGGGCAGGCGGGGCAGGCGGGCAGCACGTGAACAAGACCGAGTCTGCCGTCCGCATCACTCACCTTCCCACCGGGCTTGTCGTGACCTGCCAGAACGAGCGGAGCCAGCACAAGAACCGGGCGAGCGCGATGGCGGTTTTGTTGGCTCGGCTAAGCGTGCTCGAAAAGGACCGCAGCGAGGCGAACCTCAAGGCGCTCAAGGGAGACGGCGGCCCCGCGGAATGGGGGCGCCAGATTCGATCGTACGTCATGCAGCCGTACACTATGGTCAAAGATCACCGAACCGGTCACGAAACCGGGAACGTCCTCGGTGTGCTTGACGGCGAGATTGATGGATTCATCGAGGCCTTCTTGAAGAGGCCGCCCAGCGAAAACACTTATGTCGAATAGTTTCACCCGCCCTCCGTTGGTTGATGTTGCCGAACTGCCCGCAAAATTCCGCCAAACCGCTCGAATCGGCACGAAATTCGCGCATAACTACCCTGGGCCGGCCGCTACATTTGCTCTCCCCTTGGTAGTGATTCGGCCTCTTTCCATTTATCTTAGGGCTGCCTTGTCGGCCTGCCTTCTCGGACTTGGCGTCCTGACGGCGTTCGCCCAGCCGAGCAAACCGATCCCCCGTGTCAAGCCGGACGTTCTCGCCGCGCCCGCGCTGGCGCGCGGAACCAACGGCGACTACCAGCACGCCGTGCTCCTCGTCGAGCAGGCGATGGAGTCCGGCGCGTTCGACAAGGCCGCCGAACTCGTCAAACTGTTGCCCCAGCGCCAACCCAAAATCATCTGGGACGACTCCAAAGTCCCCGCCGAACTGCGAACGGCGGTGCAGCGCGAGCGGGATCGGGCGCTCCGCGATTGGGCGAGCACGATGGGCCTGTCCCCGACGTTCGTGCAGCCCGGAGCGCGTGCCGACATGAAGATCAGCTTCGAGCCCGTCCTCGGAAAGTCTGCCGACTCCATACGACCCCTGTCCGTAGCCGGGTTCTTCTCGACCGATCCCAAGGCTCTCCGGTTCGACTACGTGATCGGTCTCCAACGCGGGGCGCCGCTTGCACTGAGCACCATTGCGGATATTGGAAACGACCTGCGCTACGGGATCGGTCTCTATCTGGGCCTCGCCGACTCGCCCTTCCCAAGCGGCTGCATGTACCGCGACGACAAGCGGACGAGTCCGGTTGGCGTGGGCGGCCTTGAACGGGTCACCGCGCAACATAACTTCGCCCTTGTCGATGGCTTGTTGAACTGCATCGGCCTCAAGCAAAAGGTTGCCGGCGGTTTGGCCATCGCATTTGTCGACCCCCTCAAGCTTGAAGCGCCGTCGCCTGGCTCCGACAAACCGGTGCTCCAGGGCACGACGATTCACTTCGCGATCCAAGTGACCAACCGCGGAGCGGCGCCAATGGAGACCCAGCTCATCCCGGGATGCAGTTGCTTCTCGACCATCGAAACGCAGACGATTCCTGCCGGTGGAACTGTGCTGTTTCCGCTGGATATGAATACCGACCTCTATCAGGCCCCCCTCACCAAGACGGTCTTTCTCGTCACTGGAGATGCGGATCGGCCGGTGATAGGAATACCGGTCCACGTTAACATCAAAGCTCGCTACCGCTTTCTCCTGCCGGAGGGAAACACGATCCTCGTCGGTCCGTCCGGCGGCGAGCTGACCGCCTATCTTGCGGTCGAAGGCGAGCCCCTTCATCTGGCCGGGCAACCGAGCGTCACCGGCGTGCCGGGCAGCGTCACGTACGAACCTTGGTCCGGGTCGCTACCCGATCCTGCGCTGAACGAAGCGTCACGCCCCCGGAATGGATACAAGTTGAACATCGACGTTCGCCCGCCGTTCGCGCCTGGGATCACCTACATCAGCCTGAACGTTCCGACAACGGACTCCACGTTCCGCACTCTGACGGTTCAGCTTCTCGCCCAGCGCGGCATCGTCGCGTTCCCGGAAAGCGCCTACTTCGGCCACATCCCGCCGAGGCGGAGGGAGATGGAGATTGCGGTCACGCGACCGCGCAAACCTTTCCACGTGACCGGACTGCTGGTCGACGACTCCAAGCATCTCCATGTGACTCAGCATGTCGCCGAGGGCAAGCCGTGGGAACATGTCTTAAAGATCGTGTTCGACGGCCAGGTCCCCCCCGGCCAGTACAGCTCGACGATCCGGGTGCAGACGGATGACCCCGAGCAGAAAGTGATCGTCATTCCCGTATCGGCGATGGTGGATTAGCGACTGGATGTCACCCGGGCGCCCCTCGATGGCCGGCGTCTCTCCCGCCTTGGCATGCCTCAGCATCTTCGCGGCTTCCCTCGCAAACGGCCCAAGCGATCGTACGACGCTCCTCATCGCGGGCGACTTTCAAGGGCGGCTCGCCCCGTGCGGCTGCACGTTTCCGATGACCGGCGGGATCCGGCGACTGGCAACCGCCGTCGCCGGCATGCGTGGCTCGGGTGGTGTTTTTATCGTCAACGGCGGGTTGATCGACGAGAATCCGCCGAACGGCCTCGTGGGAATCAAACAGAGCGCGATTAAGGCGCGCGCCCTCGCCGACTCCCTTCGAGCGATGCACGTGGATGCTGTCAACCTCGGCGAGGAGGAGGTTCGAGCGGGCCGCGGGACGCTCCAGGAGATCGAGCAACTGACGGACAACGCGACGATTTCCACGTCGCTAGAGCCCAGCGCGGCCAACCGTTTGGCATCCTGGACAGCGCGGGGGCCCTTTCTCATTGGCGGCATCACCCCCTCCGCGGACGCCTTGGCCGTACTGACCGGGGAGACTCCTCGCACATCGGATCGAGCCGCGCGGGAGCTCGCCGATGAGGCGGGTCGCCGGGGACTGGCCCCCATTCTGCTGTTCCGTGGAAGCGAAGCGAGTGCCATCGCCCTTGCGAAGGCCGTTCCCGAGTTGGCCCTGATCGTTTACAAGGGGGCGGGCTCGGCGCCGGTCGCCCCGGAACAGGTTGGCCGAACGACCCTGGTCACGCCGGGCGACTATGCCAAGAGTCTCGTCCGGATCGAGTTCGATGGAAGCCGCTTCTTCGGTTACCGAACAGTCGAGCTGACCCCGGACATCGCCGACGACCCAAAAATATCGCGCTTCTATCGGGACTACCTTCACGAGGTCGACAGAGCGAAGTTGATCGAGCAACTCGAGCGAACCAAGACCGCCGCCTACGCCGGCTCAGCCGCGTGCATGAGTTGTCACACAGCAGCGTATCGAAAGTGGAAGGGGTCGGCCCACCACCACGCGCTCGCTGACCTCGAGCGTCAGGGACATGCTCGCGATCCCGACTGCCTCTCGTGCCACGTGACGGGGCTCTCTAGCAGCATCGGCTTCAAAACTCGGGCTCTAACGCCGTCACTGGCCGACGTGACTTGCGAGGGATGCCATGGCCCGGCGAAGGCCCACGCGCTCGCGCCGCGGAAGAGCAAACTGACTAAGCTCACGCCCATTAGCTGCGTCAAGTGCCACTCCAGCGAGAACAGTCCTAACTTTTCATTTGCCAGAATGTGGCCAAAGATTTCCCACCGTTAAAAGCCTTTACATGGGGATAACTTGGGGATGCCGCGGGAAGTTAAGGAAAAACGCAAGAGCTAGAAAAACGAAGATCATGAGAGGTTTCTAGCGAGCGCGCGCGAGCTTTGAGGCTCAGAAACTTCGATTTTCGGGGGTTGACGATAAGTCGAGAGCCGGTAAGAATGATCTTATTAGGGCGGTTGGGCTACCGAAAAAAGACGCGTGAACTACCAGGCAACATCAGAAACCAGCGCGCGCTCCCTGACCTCTCACGTCCGGATCGCGACACAGGAACCGGTCCCCGCCGGGTCATCACCCGCCATCGAACATCGCCTGTCCCGTGCTCTGGTAGACCAGCCCGAGGCGACGTTTAGTTCACTCGCGAACCTCCCCTCCAATGCTCAGGCCATCCAGGCCGCGGAGCGTTTCGCCGCCGGGCTTCAGAAGTTTGTCGCGCTCGTGGGTCCGAGCGGTTGGGGCAAGAGTCACCTATTGTCCTCCGTAGCCGGCAGGCTGGGCAAGCGTAGCGGTCCCTCCCCGGTCGTGTTCACGGCAACGGAGTGGGTTCTCGGGATTGCCCAAGCCGAAGGGGATGCTCCTCTCCTGCTCGATAACGTCCAGGACTTGCTGCCCAAGCCGAGGTTGCGACATGCGCTGCGTTCCGCCATCGGCGAGCGAGTCCGCGCAGGACAGAGCACGATGCTCAGCTTCACGTCCGCCAAGTCCGCGCGGTCGTTGCGGATCCTGCTCCCGGCGCCCCGAACCTGGACTTGGGCCTGCATCCAAGCCCCAGAGCCGATCGAACGCGTTCTGGTGCTTCAACACATGGCTGCCGCAGAACATCTCGCGATGAGCGCCCCACTTACCAAGCTCTTGGCCTCGCGACTTCGGGGAAACGGCCGCACTCTGATGGGCGCACTTAAGCGGCTGAAACTGTACGGCGCCGACTGGCAGGACTCCTCTCTCACGCTTCGGGCGTGCGGCATTCTCGATATGTTCTTCCGGGACGACAGCGACTGGGATCTGCGCGAGACTGTCTTCAACGCCTGCCGCCCGGGCCAAAACGGCACCGATCTCGCGATGTACCTGATGCTCCGGGAGGCCGCTCTGTCTGAGGCGCACGTGGCCCAGTTCTTTGGTGTCCAGCCGACGATCGCCTACCAGCGCGCATCGGCGCTTTCCGCCGCCATCCTACAGTCCCCCGAATTACGCGAAGAAGCCGCCGCCGCATCTGCCCGGGCCGTGCGAAGCCTGTTTGGGGACTGACAATGTTGCCAAGTTATTGATGCAAACCTTGCAATTCCCGCATGTTTGCTTGTCGGATTCTGACGAAGCCGGTTTACACTCCCTCCTCGGTAAGCCAGTGTCGCGGCAAGCGCTCAATTCACTCAAGATGCTGCCGGTGTGGGTATCACCGGATCATCTTGTATCTACGGCTCGGTTCGTGCTCAATGGGCACCGACTGAGCCGGCTCCCCGTCGTTTCTGCCGGCGGCGTATTGGGCTTTGTCAGCGAGGCGAGCCTTACGTCTGCCGAGCCCGACCATCGTGTGGGTGAGTTGGTTGAGCCCTTCGCTTTCGAACTCGACGGAAGAATGGGCGTGCGGGACGCGGCTGTCGAGTTCGTCCACCATTCCGCCGACGTCGCTCCGGTCATTCAAGACGGCCAGTTTCTCGGGCTCATCTCCGCGCTCGATCTGCTGCGGGAGCTGAGCCACATGTGGGACCCGCTCACCGGGCTGCCTTGGGCCGAACGGCTGCGCGACTGGGTCATCGACAATCTGTCTCAGGGCCGCGAGGTCACGATTCTCAGCATCGACGTCGACGACTTCAGCCTGTATAACCGGCGCTACGGCCACCCACAGGGCGACTTGCTGCTCCGCCGGCTCGCGGAGCGGTTCCGCGGCGTGATCGCGATGGAGCGCGATTTGCTCGTCCGCTTTGGCGGTGACGAGTTCCTGGTCGGCACCCTCCTCTCCCTCGAAGAGGCGCAGGGGCTGGCGAAGGCGTTACGCGATTCGATCTCTGAGGACGACACCAAGGAACTCCACGAGCTGGTCAGCTTTTCGGTCGGTATTGCCGGGGGAAAGCGAACGCAAGAGCGCGAGCACACGCACTACGCGGCGATGTTCGACAACCTCGTCAAGCTGGCGCAAACCGACTGCCAGGCTCACAAACGCCTGAAACCGAGCGTGATCAGCGGCGCCGGACTCGGGGGCCGCGATTCGGGCTCGGACCGTCCCGAAGAGTTCGAGGTCATCAGCGTCGCCCAGCACGTAGAGCCGCAACCCCTCACCCAAGCGATCATCCGCGTAGGAAGCCGGATCGTCGGCGGCGTCGACGGCGGCGAAGACCTCGACATGGCCGTGGCACAAGCGACCGCCCGTGCCCTCGAATCCTGGTCCCGCAACATCGTCATCGTGGTCGAGTCCGTTCAGCGCTTTGACGACGCATCCGGAAGCCACTTGGTGAGCGTCACCGGGACTCTGTCGGTTGGCGGTGAGGCGACTCGAATCGCCGGCTCGGCTCGCTACGACGTCGAACCCTCGAAGGCCATCGCTGAGGCGGTCCTGGATGCATTCGCGAGAGCGGACGAAGGCTCACGACGATCGTGACGCCGGAGATGCCCTTGACGGCGTAAGATGCTATATGCCCTCGGAACCGGATGGTCCCGTTCTAGACCTCCTCGCCAAAGTTGAAGCTCAGGCGCCGCACGACGATGCCCGCCTGCAGAATTACCTCGTCGCGTTGCGAACCGCGCTCGAAGCCGAGGGAACGAACCGCGCCGAGACCGAGCGGATGTTGGCCGAGTACGAAGACGCCTACGACAAACTCACGGCGCCCGCAAACCGGTTGGCGGTCTTCCTCGGCTGGGCGCCGCAGGAGGATGAAGGCGCCGATCGCCTTGCCATGATCGCCTTGGGCGACACCGAGTTCGTTGCCCAGGTCGACCCCAACGTCCTCTCCGACAAATTGACGGTGGGCGCTCGGGTGCGGGTCAACGATGCCTATGCCGTGGTCGGCTTGATGCCGGCAAGCCAGAATGGCGCGCTTCTCAAGGTATCCGAGGCGCTGGCCGACGGGCGCCTCCGCGTCGGCTCAGAGACCCCGGGTTCTGAGGGCCGGCTGGTGTTGCGGGGCGCCGACCTGATCGACGTAACAATCCGCGCGGGCGACGAGGTCCGGCTGGATCCGAGCGGACGCATCGCCTTGGAGCACAACACCAAGAGCGAAACACGGGATTACTTCATGGAGAACGTTCCCGAGCTCCCATGGGAAAAGGTTGGAGGGCAGAACGACGCCATCCGCCTCATCCGCGAGACCATCGAGCAGCCGCTGCTCTATCCCGAGATCTTCGCGAAATACGACAAGAAGCCGATCAAGGGACTCCTCCTGTACGGTCCTCCCGGTTGCGGCAAGACCTTGATCGGCAAAGCCACCGCTTACAACCTCACGCAGGAGTATTCCAAGCGCGTGGGCCATGAGGTGAAGGAGTACTTCATGGCGATTTCCGGCCCGAAGATCCTGAACATGTGGCTCGGCGAAACCGAGCGCATGGTCCGCGAAATCTTTCGGACCGCGCGCGAGAAAGCCAAGGAGGGCCGGCTCGTGTTCATCTTCATGGACGAGGCCGAGTCGGTGCTTCGCACGCGTTCGTCGGGCCGCTACCTGAATATCTCGAACACGGTCGTTCCACAGTTCTGCGCCGAGCTCGACGGACTGCAATCGCTCGAAAACGTGGTCCTCATGCTCACGTCCAACCGTCCGGACTTCATCGACCCGGCGGTGCTCCGGCCGGAGCGAATCGACCGTAAAGTGAAGGTGTCGCGCCCCGACAAGGCAGCCACCCAGCAGATTCTCGGCATCTACCTTCACGATCAGATTCCCCTCGATCCGGTCGTCGTCAAACGAAATGCAGGGGAAATCGACTGTGCCCGCAAGGAGTTGGTCGAAGCAACGACCGAGTTCATTTGGCGCAAGGCCAAGGACGCGGAGTTTCTCCGCGTCTTCCTACGAAGCGGCTCGAGCGATACCCTCTACTACCGAGACCTCGTTTCCGGCGCCCTCCTCAAGAGCATCGTCGACCGGGCGAAGGACAGCGCGATCAAACGCTCGATCGCCGCGCCGGGCACGGAGACCGGCGTCAGCTTGGACGATCTGATCGAGGCGGCGAAGCAAGAGTTCAAGGAGAACGAAATCTTTCCGAAGTCGGATACCCAGGAAGACTGGCTCCAACTCCTCGATTACCCGCCGGAGAATGTCGCGTCGGTCAAGCCCATCGGCTCGAACCGAGGGGAAGAGCTTTCGCGTAAGACGGTCGTGTAGCCGGGGAACGGCTTCAGCGGCTACGGGGCCGTGAGAAGCACGGAGAAGTGGGCCTGGTATCCGGACAAGCGCTTCTCGAGGTCGAGCAGCATCGATTGACCCGCCGGCCTGCCGTCGACCTGGAACTCGTTGTAAACGCCGTCATAGGCATTGGTCGTCTCGTGCCCGCCTCGAGAGCCGTAGGGCTCCGCGGCATAGATCCGCCGCGCGTCGGCATCCTTGAAGAAGAGCTGCGAGGTGAACTCGGCGGTGACCTTCTCGGCGGCCGAATAGCTGCGAACCTTAAAGTGGATGTGAGGCGAACGTCCCGGATACCACCCCGGGAAGATCGTTTTGAACTGGACCCGACCGATGGCATCGGTGACCTGGTAGCCGCGCAACCAGTTCTGGTGGGCCGTATTCTCGTGGTTCATCGGGTTGGCCTCATCCGAGTACACGCCGTTCACGTCCGCGTGCCATACGTCGACGTGCGCATCTTTGAGCTGAACCGGCCCGGAACGCTCCTGCCGGTAGATGGTTAGCGCGAGGAGCAGCGGTAGGCCGTTCACCACCGACGGCCGGTTAGTACCGGTGGTCAGATCGCTCCGGTTGAGCTTCTCGTCGACAAAGAACGGCCCCTCGGTGAGGTGCGGAGTCGCGACCAGGTGGACCGTTCGCGTATCGCCCTGCGCGCCGGAGCTTATCGCGGCGAGAGGCGCGGCGGAAGCCAACACGAGCCCGGCTCGCGCGGCTGCGGCAAGCGCTTCCCGCCGGCTGATAAGCCGCCCGACCATCGCGTCGTCGTGATCCATAGAACCTAAGAAGCGAGCACAGCCGCGTCCCCGGTGTGCTCCCAAGGAAACTCGGGGTTCCCAAAGTGCCCGTTCTTGGCTGTCGGCAGGAATTTCATGTTCAACAGCCCGAGGTGCTTGATGATCCCCGACGGCGAAAGATCGTACGCTTTGCGCACGCGCGCCTCGATTTGTTTAGGATCGATGCTGTGCGTCCCGTACGTTTCGATATCGATCGCCACCGGCTGCGGAACTCCGATCGCATACGCAAACTGGATCATCGCCTTTTCGGCGAGGCCCGCGGTGACGATGTTCTTCGCGACGTAGCGCGCCATGTACGCCGCGGACCGGTCCACCTTGGTCGGGTCCTTTCCGCTGAAGGCCCCGCCGCCGTGTGGGCACAATCCGCCGTACGTGTCGACGATGATCTTTCGACCGGTCACGCCGGTGTCGCCCTGCGGGCCGCCGATCACAAACGAGCCGGTCGGATTGATGTGGTACGTGATCTTGCCATGAACGTATTCGCTGTACTCTTCGAGAATCGGGTTGATGACCCTCGACCGCACGATCTCCTCGATTCCCTCCTGACTCAGGTGTGGCGAGTGCTGGGCGGAAACGACGATCGTGTCGATTTCTTTCGGCCCCTTGTCGTCGTAAACCACCGATACTTGGCTCTTTACGTCGGGGCGTAGTCCGAGGTCCGGATGCTTTCGCCGCGTGGCGGTCGCACGTCGAGTGAGAGCGTGGGCGATTGCAATCGGGAGGGGCATGAGTTCCGGCGTCTCCTTCGTCGCAAGGCCGAACATCATCCCTTGGTCGCCCGCGCCACCGGTGTCCACGCCCATCGCGATGTCGGGCGATTGCCCCTGAATCGCGACGAGCACGCCGCACGTATTACCGTCAAATCCGAGGTCCGTGTGGGTGTAACCCGCGTCGGTCACGGTTTGGCGCACGGTTTGCGCCACGTCGACGTACGCCTCGGTGGTCACCTCCCCCGCGACCACGGCGACGCCGCGGGTCAGAAGGGTCTCGATCGCGACTCGCGAGCCTTTGTCGTGCTCGAGAAAGGCGTCCAACAACGCATCTGAAATCTGATCGGCCAGCTTGTCCGGGTGCCCTTCGCTGACGCTCTCCGAAGTGAAAATCCTCATTAAAAGCCGGGCAATAGGGTACCAGGGAACCCCAGGTTTCTAGGGTTCCGGGTTGCCAGGTTTCTGGGTTCTAGGCTTCCACCAAATATTCGGCCACCAGGGCGGCGGTGTCCAGCAGCGCATCCTGGTGGGTTCGCTCATAGCCGTGGCTGGTATCGACGCCCGGGCCGATGAGCGCAACCTGCCCGGTGCCCCCGGCGCGCCAGTAGGCTGTACCGTCGCTCTGGTAGTGCGGATACACGTCCGACCGAAGGTCGATCCCCCGCCTGTCCGCAATCCCGCGGAGCTTGTCGGTGAGGCCACGGTGGTAAGGGCCTCCGCTATCGGCAACGCACACCGTGCAGTGAAACTCGTCGCCCCGGAGCCCTTTGCCGATGCAGGCCATGTCCAGCACGACCAGCTCTTGAACATCGGAGGGAATCCCGTCCACCCCGCCGTGGCCGACCTCCTCGAAGTTTGAGATCAGGATTGACGTGCGCTGCGCCGGGGTGATGTCCGCCGCGCGGATCGCCTTCACCGCGGCGATGACGCAGGCCACGCAAGCCTTATCGTCGAGGAACCGGGAGCGGACGAACCCGGCCGGGCTCACTTCCACGCGGGGGTCGAAGTAGACGAAGTCGCCAACTTCCACCCCGAGCAGCCGCGTCTCCTCCGCGGAGCTCGTCCGCTCATCCAACCTAACCTCGAGCGTGGTCGCATCCCGCTTGGCGGTGTGGACCTCGCGGTTCACGTGAGCCGCACCGTTGGCGAACACGAGCGACCCCCGAACCTGCCTCCCGGAGGCGGTGGCCACGTTCACGCCCTCGCTCTCGACCGTCGGCCACACGAGCCCGTTAAGAGCGGTCAACCGAAGCCGGCCGTTCGACTTGACCTCCGCGACCATGGCCCCGAGCGTATCCACGTGCGCCGTCAACGCCCTTGGGGCATCCGAAGCAAGACCGTCGAGCTCGGCGATCAAAGCGCCCTTCGGCGTCCGCCGGCACTTTGCGCCGAGCGCGGAGAGCTCGCCTTCCACCAGGGCCACCGCGTAGTCGGTATCTCCGGTCGGACTGGGAGTTTGCAGTAGGTCCGTGAGCGTGGTGACGAGGTGGTCGAGGTCGATCTCAAAGCGGGCCAAGCGAGTTCTCCTGAAGCGTCTGTGGTGTTTACCCGCTCGGCCTAATACTGGAGGGACGCGATGACGAAGTCGGCCAGGTAGACCAGAACGATCCCGATAACCACCGCGTTTGTGGTCGCCCGTCCAACGCCGACCGCCCCGCTCTTGGTCCGCAACCCCTGCTGGCAGGCGACAAGGGCGATGATCATGCCGAAGACCGGCGTCTTGACCAAGCCGCTCCAAAGATCGGGGAGGCCCGTGTACTGCTTATAGGAGTCAAGAAAGATGGCGCCGGCGACCCCGCGCTGCTGGGTGATGATGTAGCCCCCTATCGAGGCCGCATAGACGCTTGCCAGACCGAGAATCGGCAGCATCGTCACCGAGGCGACCAGCCTCGGCACGACGAGAAACTTGGTCGGGTGCACGGAAAGCATCTTGAGGGCGTCGATCTGCTCGGTGACCGCCATCGAACCAATCTGGGAGGCCATCGAAGAACCGCAACGGGCAGCCACCGTGATGCCGGCGAGAACCGGACCCATCTCGCGGGTGACGGTCAGCCCGACCGTGCCCCCGATGAAGCCTGTGGCCCCGTACCGGTGCAGAAACTCGGTCAGATACAACGCAATCACCGAGCCGGAGAAGAAACTCGTGAGGGTGACGATCGGCAGCGACGCAACCCCGATGAACGCCATCTGGCCCACCGTCTCTCGCCACTCGAACGGCGGTGTCGGAAGTCGTCGGATGGCGTCCCACAACAGGATCCAAAGCTCGCCGAGGAACTCCAACCCTTTTCGTAGCGGCCGAAAAGCGACCGCGTCGAGTGACATCCGGCTGAATTTACCCATGGGGCTTCAGACCCCGTGCCATACTGCCTCTCCGTGGCCAAGCCGTCGACACGTGCGACCCGGCGCAGATCCAGGCGCGTCACCTGGCTCTTGGTGCTGCTTTTGCTGGCCTCGATCTACGCGTTTTGGGTTCTCCCGAACCAGTTGGGGCCCAGGCGAATCGCGGTCGATTTCGACTCGGCCAGAACCACGAACCAGCCATGAGAGTCGCACTGATAGGATACGGGCAGAGCGGGCGAACGAGCCTCTACCGCGCGGCGTCGCGCGGTCTCGCCAAGGGCGACATAACCGCCGTGCCTGTGCCTGACGAGCGATTCGACCGCATTGTCAAGCAGGTTCAACCGAAAAAGATCACGCCGGCGACCGTCATGCTCGACGACAGTCTCGAGCCAATCTCGGGGAGCGGTCGGGCGTTTTCGCAACGGCTTCTCGACGAGGCGAAGAAGGCGGACCTCCTTCTCCATGTCGTCCGCGCGTTCGAGTCCCCGACCGTGCCCTACTTTCGGGACGTCGCGCCGCTCAAGGATCAGGAGAACGTCGACGTCGAGTTGGTCCTCTCTGATCTTCAGATCGTCGAGAACCGCCTCGAACGGCTCAAGAAGTCGCTGACCGCGAAGGCGCCCGGTTCGCCCGACTACCTCGAGAACGCTCTCTTCACACGCCTCAAACCGGAGCTCGAAGCGGGGACCCCGATCCGCTCGCTCGAGCTGACCGAAGATGAGCAGGGGATCGTCCGCAACTACCAGTTCCTGAGCTCCAAGCCGATGGTGGTCGCCTTCAACGTGAATGAGGATCGAATCGCCTCGCCGGCGCCTGACATGGCCGGGCGAATCGAGGCACTTGCCGGCGCCGGCACGCCGGCGTTCGCGGTGTGCGCGTCGATCGAGGAGGAAGTGACTCAGCTTGATGCGGAAGATCAGCCGGAGTTCCTCGAGTCGCTCGGCCTCGGTCGCCCGGCCAGTGAGAAGGTGATTCAAGCCGTCTACTCCGCGCTCGGCCTCATCACCTTCTTCACGGCGGGCGAAAACGAGACACGGGCCTGGCCGCTCCGCAAAGGCGCCAACGCGCTCAAGGCGGCGGCGACCATCCACAACGACATCGCCAAGGGCTTCATCCGCGCCGAGGTGGTCCATTACGGCGACTACGACGCCTCGGGCTCCCTCGATGCGGCCTATTCGGCCGGAAAGATGAGTCTGGAAGGGAAGGAGTACGTCGTCCGGGACGGGGACCTTCTCCACATCCGCAATAAATCGTGACACGGCTTGGGAGCGCGGACGTGTGGCACCGGCTTCAGCCGGTGGTCTCGTGAGTCGTGATTCGTGAGGGGATCAGGGAACGTTGATCGGAGACGTGCCACGGGTCAGCGACCCGTGACCCGCGTAGTCGACGCCCTGTGCGTCGTCCGGACTGGGAGCGCGGACGTCCTCGTCCGCGTCGCTTTCGGCATCGTGCGGCCGCCAAACGCATTCCCGACGACGCGCAGGGCGTCGACTACGTGTGCGGACGCGGGGGAAGGCACCCGCGCCCCCAGACGCGGACGAGGACGTCCGCGCGCCCAGTCCGGACGCGGACGAGGACGTCCGCGCTCCCAGGGGTGGCACGGATCGCGGGAACTCCCGCCCCTATCCCCCGCGTGTAGTTCGCTGGCGGGTGTCCGCCAGGAGATGTCATGACTATTGGAGACGTTCTTGCTTGGGTCGGCGGAATCGGAGCCCTTTGCGGTTCGGCTTGGGCCCTTTATGTTGCCGTCGCTTTACTCTTCGTCCGGCGTTCCAACCAGGCTGCCGACGCCATCACCGAGAGCCCCTGGAAGCATGGCTTGATCGGCTTTGCGGTGGCGCTCGTTGCCACTCCGGTCTGCGTCGCTTTGATTCCGAACCCTATTCCAGGCGCCCGGCTGCTTGGAATGATGGTGCTGCTCACCGTGATGGCGCTCGCCGCCGTAGGCGGGGCCGGCGTCGCCCTGATCGCCGCGCAACGTATTCGTGCGCTGGATCCCGGCGTCACCCCGTTTGGCGCCCTCAGCCGTGGCGCAGCACTCGTGGTGGTGCCTTGCCTGACCCCCCTGCTGGGGTGGTTCCTCCTTGCCCCGGCACTCTTTTTCGTCGGGCTTGGCGCGGGGGTCCGCACGCTGAGAGCGCCCGAAGCCGCCACGAACGGCTTCCTACCCTAAACATGAAAACGTCTCGGCGCGGCTTTCTCGCGTTAGCCGGCGTCGCGGGCGCCGCCGCCGGCTGCAACCAGCTCGCCCGGCGTCTGCCGGGGAACGAGCTGCCCAAGTCCGTCGCCCTTCCCGCGGGGGATGTTCACCCCGCCGCGCGCCTGCTCAACCGGGCGGGATACGGTCCCCGTCCCGGCGACGTGGCCGCGGTCAAGGCCCAGGGCCTCGAAGCCTGGGTCGACGCGCAACTCGCGCCGGACGACTCCGAGTCTCCGCGGCTAAACGTCCAGTTGTCGCGGCTGGACGTCTGGCAGGAGGAGCAGATGGACCTCCTCGACCTCCACCGCGAGGACGTGGTGCGCCAGCTCAACCAGGCCGCGCTTCTCCGGGCCGCGTACGGCAAGTGGCAGCTCAAGGAGCGGATGGCCAATCTTTGGGCCGACCACTTCAACGTTTACGAGAACAAGGAGCTCGCCGCCTTCGGCCTCGGAAAGTACGAAACCGAAACCATCCGAAAGCACACGCTCGGCAAATTCCCCGACCTCCTCAACGCCGTCGCTCACAGCCCGATCATGCTCGCGTACCTGGACAACCAGGCCAACGTGCGCGGAGTGGCCAACGAGAACTACGCCCGCGAGCTGATGGAGCTTCACACCCTCGGCGTTCACGGGGGTTACACGCAGAGGGATGTTCAGGAGGTGGCGCGCTGCTTCACCGGCTGGACGATCGAGGATCGGATGTTCCGCCACAAGGGCGCGTTCCGGTTCGACCCCGACAAGCACGACAAGGGCGAAAAGCTGGTCCTGGGACAAAGGATTCCGGCGGGCGGAGGGCAGGAGGACGCGGAGACGGTCCTGAAGATTGTCGCCAACCATCCGGCGACGGCGGACTTCATCTGCGGAAAGCTGTGCCGGCACTTCCTCGGCGACGCCAACCATCCCATGAAGCGCGATCTCGCGGCTACCTTCACCCGAACCGGAGGGGACATCAAGGCGGTGGTCCGGCCGCTGTTCCTTTCGCCCGAGCTGCTCGAGGGCCCGGCCGTCGCGAAGCGGCCGTTCGACTTTATCGTGAGCGCCCTGCGCGCCACCGGCGCCGACTCGGATTGCGGGCCGGGCGTTCAGGAGCACCTCAAGAAGATGAGCCAGACCCAATACGAGTGGCCGATGCCGGACGGCTATCCGGACCGGGCCGCCGCGTGGACCGGGTCGCTGCTGGCTCGCTGGAACTTTGCGCTCGCGCTTGCCCACGACAGGATCGGCGGGACGTCGATCGACCTCGACGAGCTCGTCAAGCGAAGCGCCGCCCCCAACGCCGATCGCGCCCTGAATGCGGTGCTGCTGAACCGCAACGAACCCCCTGCCGCGCCGATGCTGCGGGCCCGCACGCCCGCCGAGGTCGCCGCGCTTTGCCTGGCCTCGCCGGACTTTCAACTGAGGTAGCCATGCCCAAATCACCCCGAACCGATTGGTGGAGCTGCGACGGCCACGGCCATAGCGCGGCGCCCGTCGCCAAGCCGCGCGTCGCACCCACCTTCAGCCGGCGCGGCGTGCTGACCGGCGCCGCGGTGGGCGCGGTGGGCTGGCTGGCCGGCTCCCGAGCCCTTGCCCAACTCGCGGTCGCGCCGAAGGGCGTACCCGGCCGCCGGGACGTGCTGGTGAGCATCTTCCTGCGGGGCGGCATGGACGGGCTGAACGTCGTGACCCCATACGGCGAAGACGCGTACTACAAGCTGCGCCCGTCGTTGGCGATCCCTCGGCCGGGCGCGGCAGGCGGAAAGCCGGGGGAAAGGCTTCTCGACCTGGACGGCTTCTTCGGGCTCAATCCGGCGCTAGCCCCTCTCTTGCCCTTCTATCGGGACGGCAGGCTCGCGTTCGTCCACGCCGTCGGCTCCGGCGACCCCTCCCACTCGCACTTCGAGGCGATGGAGGCGATGGAGCGCGGTTTGCACCGGAACGGCGAGCGTTCGGCCTCGGGCTGGCTCTCGCGCCACTTACTCGCGACGCCCGCCCGGAAGGAGACGCCGCTGCGGGCGGTCGCGCTGAGCGGCACCCTGCCCACGTCGCTCAGCGGCGCGACGGAGGCGCTCGCGATGGAATCGCTCGATGAGTTCAAGTTGAACCTCGATCCGACCCAGGAGCCGCTGTTCCAGCAAGGGCTGGAGGAGCTGTACGGCGAGGGGAAGGACGTGCTGACCACGGCGGGGCGGGAGACGCTGGAAGTGCTCAAAACGTTGAACCGGCTGAACCCGGCGGCGTACCGGGCGAGCCACGGGGCGGCGTACCCCAAGAGCGATCTGGGGCTGGCGTTGCGTCAGGTCGCCTTCCTGATCCGGGCCGACGTGGGCCTGGAAGTCGCGGTCCTGGATCGCGGCGGTTGGGACACCCACTTCATTCAGGGCTCGACGAGCGGGATTCTGACCAACCAGCTCGACGACGTGGGCAAGAGCCTGGCCGCGTTCGCGACCGACCTGGGGCCGGAGCTTGGCTCGGTCACGGTGGTGCTGCAGACGGAGTTCGGGCGCCGGGCGTACGAGAACAGCAGCGGCGGCACCGACCACGGCCATGGCAGCGTGATGACGGTGCTCGGCGGCGGGACGAAGGGCGGCAAGGTGTACGGCCGGTGGCCGGGGCTCTCCGAGAGCCGGCTCGACGGGCCGGGCGATCTCGCGGTGACCACCGACTACCGCTCGGTCTTGTCGGAGGTGCTGGCGAAGCGGATGGGGAACCGGGAGCTGGGGAGCGTGTTTCCGGACTTCGGCGCCGCGAACGTCGGCGTAGTGTAGCAGTGTAGAGCGCGAATGCCAATAGCACCACGCCAAGCCTGAACCCTCATTGCGATCCTTGCCCGGGCGCACGGTTGGCCCGAGTCTACTTGCCCCGGACGACTCGCACGAGTCGTCCATCCTCGGAGACTCTGACAATGCAGAATCCGCCGGGACGCGCTGGAACGTAGCTAAAGCCGAATGCCCACGAAGAGCCGCTACGCATTGTCTTGATCTCCAACGGAAACTGTAAGAGATCGTTCTTTTTCAACGCGCCGATGGCTATGCGAAAGGAGCTAACGGGGCTGTTCCAACGCGACGAAACTCCCGAAACCCGCACGGCAACCTTATTATGCCGAGTTGTCGCCGTCAGCGACCACTTGCGTGAGTCCCTTGGCGTAAGTATAAGTTCGCTCAAGCCATCGCGACCAGTCGCTTTCCTGACCCTGACGACCGCATTGACAGGAAGCCGCCCGTACGCTGCGACGAGTTCGGCGGCCGATGAATCCGGTCGCAAACTGAATGCGCATGTGAACTTAAGCATGGTCGCGATGAGGCAACCTGAGAGCCGCGCACACCTGGCGATAGAAGCGCTCGGGAGAGTCACTTCTTGCCCTTCACGCAATACTTGCAATTTGGGTATCTGGGCACGCAGTTGTGTTCAGCCAGGTAGTCGCAAAGGTGGCAGAAGGCCTCGTGGTAGTCCTTTAGGCACTTGGCAGCACTCTTTCCTTTACAATCACTTTTTCGAGTCCCTAGGAGGCAGATCCACTCGACTGCTGTCGCTATGCATTCAAAGTAGTCTGACCTGCTCGGGTCGTCGAAGTCGGGTTCGTAGTACCCGCTTCTATCGCACGAGACCTCCCACAGATGCTCCTTTTCATGCTTTATCGTACACGAGTGGAATCCAGGCGGATTGCCTGGAAGTTCACCGAAGTCGCATGGGTACTTCACACCGTCGCAGCAGATCACGCGACTTAGGCCCAGCCCTTTCTGTTTGCTCTTCGCATAGGCGCAAGGCCCCCCTGGATATGTTGAACACTCGGTCTGAACTCCACCGCAGGGGAACAGCCCGGTAAAGTCCGTCATTGTCGTGGGCATCGAGAAGCCATAAGTGTAGGAAGCCTCCCCGGCGAGGAGAGCAAATTGATGCGCCGCGACCAACCAAATCGAAAGGCCAGCTCGGAACGAGCGCTCCCTAACGTAGAGGCGGCCGGACACATCCTCGAAGTAACCGAGGGTGCCCAAGTAAGCAAGCGGGGTCGTCGAAGAGCCGCCGTGGCTTAGAGTCTCGCCGTATGGCCAATATGTCCAGGTGTCCGTGGCGCCGCCGCTCGTGTCGGCTAGCGCCGCTGTGTTTCCTAGCGGATCCGGAACGTAGAACGCCTCGACGCCGGATCTAACTTCGTGGACGATCTGGCCGTTAATGGTCGTGTACGTAACGCTGGACGCCACCGCTACTAGCCCTCCCCGCTTGGCGGGAACGCGGCCGCGACGATCTTGCCTTGCGGGTCGAATTCGATGATGCCCTCGCCGTCGGCCATGCGGTTCGCCCAGAAGTAAGCCACGTCCGATCCGGGCTGGTACGGCCTCGACGCTGGCCCGGAGCCCGCGAGCATGGCCCGAACCTCGAGCGCTACGTTCACCCGAGGTCGGACAAACTGCGCCTCGCGGGCATCCTCGGGCCAGTTCACACAGGACACGAAGCGAATCTCATTCTGAGCTTGTTTCGGACTGGCCTCACCGGGTTCGTGCATCAGGGCTCTCCAGAATCGTTACGGCGACCCTCAGTATATGAATGCCACGAGACCCCCGTTCGGTTTCGAAAAAATGCGCACGGAATGTCAGAGGAGACCTTATCCGGTCGCCGGGGGCTGCTCGTTCGGCCGCTCGGGCGGGGGTACGGCGAGGTCCTTTAGCGTCTTCCGGTGGCGCGACTTCGGCTTCTGGACCGGGATCGGGAGTTCGCCGAGTTTGCGCTTGGGCTTGGGGCGAGGCGCCGTCACCGCATCCGCGACGCGCGGGGCGTCGACGGCAGAAAGGGGAGGAAACGACCGCTCGAGGATCTCGAACTGGGTGGCGGCCTCCGCCTTGCGGCCGAAGTCGAGCAACACCCGCGCATAGGTCAGCCGCGGCTCCTCGGCGAGGGCGAAGCGCGACAGCTGCGACTCCAGGTACGGCAGCACATTCTGCGTTCCCCCGACGCGCTCGGCGTAGCGGCACAGCCGGACCGCCCAATCGGTGCACGGCCCGAAGCTGTGGACCAGGGTCTCCAAAAGCTCGGCGGCGCGGGCGAGGTCGCCGAACTTGAGGGCAGCGTCGAACAGGCCGATCGGCGCGTTCGCGAACCAGGATTCGCGCCGCATGCACTCGCCGTACCACTTTCGGGCCTCATCGTAATTTCCGAGCGCGGTGTAGAGGTCGCCGAGGAGCGCCCAGCGCTTGTAGGTGAGGATCCCGGTGTCCAGGCTCGAAAAGTGGTCCGAGACGTCCTCGCCGTACGACCGCAGATGGTCGACGGCCTCCTGGAGCCGGCCGGCGTCCTGGTGGATCAGGGCGGCGTGGAAGTGGAGCTCGGGGTCGTCCGGAAAGTGCTCCAGGCCCTGGCCCAGCGCCTCCAGGGCCGCGTCGGGCCGGCCCGATTCGCGGAGGCTCATCGCGAGGATCGCATAGATCTTGCGGGCGTGGGTCATCTGCGGCGTGGAAACCTCGAGCGCCTTCGTGAGCCAATCGATCGCCGCCGCGTACACCTTGGCGTGATGTTCCGTCATTCCCATACAGAAAATCGTGAAGGGGTCCTTAGGGTCCTCCGCAAACTGGAGATTCAGCAGGCGGCGGTCTCGCGCCAGTTTGCGCGCCTGCCCCTCGGGTGTCGAGTCGTAGTGGGTGTGCAGTACGGCGGCGTCCTTAAGCCGAGCCGGCGTGATGCCGCGCGCGCTGAACTCATGGAGGATCTGCTCGTGAATCCGGCGCGACCACTTGAGCCCGGGGAAGTTTCGGAAGAGCTTAACGTGGTCGACGCTCGTTCCCCTGGCTTGGCCGTTCTCGACGAACTGCACCGGGATCACGAACGCCTCCGCCTCGGCGGCGAGGGCGGCGTCCAGGATCAGCTCGGCCGAAGCGAGCGAGAGCGTGTCGTCACAATCGACCCAGAAGATGTAATCGCCGGTGGCGTGCCGCATCGACTCGTTGCGGGCGTCGGCGAAGCTGTCCGTCCAGGGGAAGGAAACAACCCTGGCCCCCATCTCGCGGGCGATGTCGGCGGTGCGGTCGGTCGAGCCGGTGTCGACGACGATGGTCTCGAAGGCGACCAGCATCGCGCTCTCCAGGCACGCACGAATGCATCGCTCCTCGTCCCGGGCGATGATACACAGGCTGATTCGGGCGCGACGGGCCTTGCCCTTCAAGCGCTCGATAATCACCTCGGGCTTCCGCTCGGGCGCAAACACGATGGGGGCAGGATCGAAGCCGGCTAGGTGGGATGCAAAGCCGGTCTCCAAGTCGAGCTTCCACTTCGCGATGTACTTCGCCTGGTTCGCGTCCAGCAGCCGATTCGGCTCTGACACGACCGCGTTGAGCGTGGCCGATCCCTTATGGTGCACGTAGGCGCGGGCCGAGAGCAACAGCTTGTAACCCGCACGCTGCAGACGGTACATCAGCTCAGTGTCTTCGTACAGTCCAATACCGAACTGCTCGTCGAAAAGGCCGACCTCGTCGAGGGCGGATCGTCGAACGGCCAGGCAAAAGCCCACGAGCATCTCGACGGGCACGTCCGAAGCGCTGCGCCGCGCGAAATCCTCGGCGAAGAGGTCGAGGTTCGCGAGCTCGGTGTAGGTCGGGGCCGTCGGCTGGTGATACCCGGCCTGGTTGGTGAACGGCCCCGCCGCCCCGACCGAGCCGGAGGACATCAGCGACTGGACGAGCCTGATAAGGCCGGCACGCGGTACCGCGGTATCGCTGTTGAGGCATACGACGACCTCGCCGGTGCTGTGGCGTATGCCGAGGTTGCTCGCCTTGCCGAAGCCCTCGTTCGCGTTGCAGCGGATGAGGGTGACGAACTCGTAGCCGGCGGCGAGCGCGGCAGAATCATCGGGCGAGTCGTTGTCCACCACGACGACCTCGTGGAGCAGGTCCCGGCACTTGGCGAGGCTGTCGAGGCAGATCCGCAGATCCTCGACCCCGCCGTGAACGGGAATGACGACCGAGACGGTGGGCCACCTGCCCTCGGGTTCCACCGCAGGCTCCGGCGGCGGTGCGATCTCGTCGAGCTCGGGCGGACACGAGATGTGCTCCACGAAGCCGTAGGCTTGGGGCGCTGTCGGGTGCAGGTTCCGCATGAGTTTGTTCTCGCGCCAACCGAGCCACACCCGCCGATACCAATCGTCGAGCACCTCGGTGCGGTGGCCCCAGGTTTGAAGCTTGCGCCTGATCCGTTCGTCTGGCAAGCCGTAAGAAATATGCAAAAGCAAGCCGTAGGCGGCTTCCAACACAAGGCGTCTCGGGCCCGAATAGTCGCGGATATGAACCTGCTCGCAAGTCCGGGGCTTCACCATCAGCGCGGGGGTCAACGCCTCGCGCGGGCGAATGACGTGGCAGACGTCTTGCCAGAAAGTGTCCATTGCAACGTTGACGACGTCGGCCAGGTCGGCCTCGGCGATGCGGATCAGGTTTTCGATGAGCTTGGCTTGTGGCACCTCGTCGCCATCCGGGATCAACAGGTAATCAATGCCCCGGCGCTTCATTTCCGCCAAGGCCGCCTTTCGGTGGAGAGCCTCCTCTGGCCAATCGCCGGTGATCACTTCGGCGCCGGCCGCCTCGGCAACCTTTACGACGCGCTCCCACGGGCCGTCCGAGCCGTTCCAGGCGCGGTTACTGACAAAACAGGTCGCGGGGCCAAAATGGGTCGCCGCGGCCACCGAGGCCGCGAGGTAGGTGTCGTCGACGTTCAAAACGTAGCTGACTGCGCGCTTCATGAAACTTCACCTCTATGCCTCTAGATCGATAAGAGAAACATAAGAGTTCCCGGTGTTTCGTAACCTTAGCAATTAAAATCCGTGCGCATGATTTGTCTATGTTTAAGCGAGGTTACTTGCACGTTTAAGCGATATCCGCACCCTCGGAAGGAGACGGATTCTGTTCCCGGATGGTCCTAGGACCGCGACGATTCTTAGCCCTTTCTTACGCGCCCGCGATCGCCCGGAGCCTTGCGATATCCGGCCCCATGCGGCCCGCGCGGTACTCCTCGAATGCGGCGCGGTCGGCGCTGTGGACCTCATTCGAGTTGACCTCCGCGTACATCGCATCGTGGGGGGACTTGCCAACGCTGAAGTGCATGTGCTCGACGATCACGTCCTGCAGATATCGGATGCGCCCGATGCCCCGGCCGAGCTCGAGCCACGCGTTGTCGACGTAGAGGTGACGCAGACAGGGCGGCGACATCCAGCCGAGTACCTCGACGATCTTGGAGCTGATCATGCAGGCGGTCGGCACGTTCTCGCCCTGCAGCAGGTCGTTGCCGTATACGAAGCCCCAGCCACCCAGCTCGGCCATGGCGTCGAGGAAGCGTATGTCCCACCCCGGGGTGCGGAAGGCGTGATCGCAGCCCACCCACATGAGGTGGTCATACCGCTCGCAGAGTTGGAGGGCGGCGACGTTGGTGGCGTGGGTCATGCCGCGCGGCCCGGGCGGCACGCGGATGAGGTTTCCCTCATATTCGGCGTCGTCGTCCGCGTCGACGGCGAAATAGATCCGGGTCGAGAGGTCCGATCGGGTCGCGGCCAGGGACTCGGCGCAGGCGCGCGCCTGCGCCGGCCGCCGGTAGACGGGGCAGAGTACGGCGCAAGGCTCTTTGCAGCGGTTCCCCCCCACTTAGGGCCGGCCGCCTTAACTATTGATCGGGCTGCGGAGAGCCCTGAGGAACGTGTCGCGAACGAGGCGTTCCGCCTCGCACGCGTCAGGGCTCGCGGCCGATAGCTCCCGCTGCACTTCGTCCGCCCTTCGGCCGCGCATCTCGCGGGTGATCCGCGAAGCGGCTCGCCACTGGTCCTTGTTTTGCGGCCGGCAGGTGGCGTGGTCGATGACGCCGTTATAGATGCCGAGCCAGACGATGAGCGGGTCTTCCTGCGGCGGCGCCGCGGCGGAGTGGGTCGAATCGGGCACGAAATACTGGGGTTCAGCCCCCGGCCGAACCTGAAGCGCCGGTTCGGAGCCGGGCGAGGCTGTGGAATCGTAGAGGAACGTCGTGACCATGTGTCTCTCCTTGTCGCCCAGGGGCGGCGGGCGCAGATCGCCAATAGTAAATGGCGGGAAGGGAGCGGTCCGTTTCGAGAAAATCGATATTTGTGCCGGCCGCTAGGAATGAATGACAATCTCAGCGCTGGCTCTTTCGAGCAGAGAGAACCGCTACCTTCGCCGACGGATCGGCGGCGGTGCCGGCGAGCCAGTGCGCCCGTCCGCACAGTGAAGGACCGACGTCATTTCGGTCCAGTGCGAACGCAACGCCAAGCTACAAGCACTCACCCCACTGCGATTTTGGAAATGTGGATTGGCCCCTGCGGATACCAATATCCTCGCCACCTGGAGATCCGAACCAGTTTTCGGTGAATTCGAGTTCTTGGCGTGCAGGCACACGTAGATCAGCGGCGTATTCCCGGACCGATCCTTGGTATTGACATCTTGACGCGTATGCTTTACGAGGTAGTCGACGATAGCCGACAGGCCCTGGTCAGCGAAGACATGAAGAGGCCGGATGCCCTCATGGTCCCTCGCAGTCGGATTTGCGCCATGCGAAAGCAAGAACCTTACGACAGGCAATGATTTCGCAAGGTAAAGCGGTGCGACACCCCCGGCATCTACAGCATTCATCAGCTTTGGCCATTTTCGGAACAGCTTGCACTCCTGCAACGAATCCATAGCAACCGCGGCCTCTAGTGCGCTAATCCCATCGCGCCCGCGCCTCATTGGGTCGGCACCTCGTTGAAGAAGGAATTCACACGATTTGACCTGTCTAGCTGAAGCCGCTATAACTAGAATCGGGGTCGAACCGACGAGGGTATTGGCTCGCCGGCGGTCACGAACTAAAGACTCAAGTTCAACCGTGTCGCCAGCCCTCACCGCTGCCGACAGGCGTTTGGCAAACGTCTGATTATCGTAAGACGGCCGCTGGCGGGCCAACCCAGCGGGCGCGCACGATAGTATACCAATTACTATGGTCAATACTTGCATCGACTAGAATGGGGACAGCCCCGCGCAAGGATTACCTTTAGGTGGAGGGATCGGCTTTGTAGGGGGAAACGGGTTCCGCTCTCCTATCCATTTGCACCAGCAGTCGCTATAATCGTCGTTCACTGCGAGTCCGTTCATGCAATCCTTACAATTGGAAGTCAGGTAACGACCCTTGTTCGGGCATTGCAGACAGTCAGCCAGCGAGTTAGGGTGGGTGCAACCGCCTCTCATGGACATAACTCGGTCGATCTCCGTATGCAAGTCGTAGAGGCTATGCACAGTGTCGCAGGTATTGTAGCACTCCCAACACACCTCAAATGCTGGAGTGGCGCAAAGAGCGAGGCAAGCATCGCAGCAATGGCCGTCGCAGAAGACGTCCGCCGGGGGCTTTGGCCCGCCTCGCGGCCGAGAGCATCCAACGACAACTCCAGCACCGGCCCCTGCGCCTGCGCCGCCCGGCCCACCCATACCGGATGCGTCCTTCTTCAGAACGGCCTGTCGTCGAACGTACACGAATGCACCCTGATTCGGCCAGAAGGGGTCGACGGTTCGCCACAGCGTAAGGTCGGTTCGTAAGTGCCGAGCCCTCACGTAGGACGCGCCAAGTGAGTCCGCGAAGTATCCCACGATTCCATGAAAAGCGAGGGCAGTAAGG